>JAFNQK010000281.1 GCA_017386165.1 Treponema sp. | reverse complement strand
GATAACCAGCAATACTAAAAGCCTGACAAGGAAAGCCAGCACACAGAACATCAAAGCGTTCGGGAATTTGAGCTTTTGTCTCTGGACTTGTAATATCTCCGAAAGGCATATCTCCGTAATTTTCAAAATATGTTTTCTTTGCGGCTTCATCCCATTCAGAAGAAAACACACATTTTCCACCGTTTGCCTGCATTGCAAGTCTGAATCCACCAATTCCGGCAAACAAATCTATGAATGTAAAAGATGAATTCTGTGCTGAGATAAATTTCGGAGGCGTTGCGGGGGTATCCACCGCAGAAGGGGTAGCGGACAAGCCAACAAAGCGGAGAGAATCGTCCTGCTCGCAGGAACGATTCGTGGAGCGACTTTGCTTGGTAGCGAGGGGAAGGCTTTCCCCTCCTTCACTTGTACACTTTAAACCGACGTTAAAAGTGACACTTTATTCTTTGCCGTTATAGATATTTTTCATTATTTTAAAAGCATGACCTACGGATATATTCGCGTGAGCACGAACAAACAAACTGTTGAGAATCAGCGTTTTGAGATTCTCGAATTCTGTAAGAAAGAAAAACTTACTGTTGATTCATGGATTGAGGAAACAATCAGCGGAACGGTTGAGCCGAAGAAACGTGAACTTGGGAAACTTTTGTCTTGCGTAAAAAAAGACGATCTCATAATCTGCTCGGAACTTTCCCGCTTGGGAAGGAGCCTTTTTATGATTATGTCAGTGCTGAACATCCTGATGGAAAAAGGCGCGCGGGTCTGGACGATAAAAGATAATTACAGACTAGGCGATGACATTCAAAGTAAGGTTCTTGCCTTTGCATTCGGACTAAGCGCAGAAATCGAGAGGAATCTTATTAGCCAGCGAACAAAAGAAGCCCTTGCTCTAAGGAAAAATGAGGGTAAAAAACTTGGGCGGCCGGTAGGTTCGACTTCTTTAAAAAGCAAACTTGACGGCGCGGAACTCTCTGTGAGCGTGATGCTTCTTGCTGGAATCAGTCTTAATCAGATGGCCAAACTGTACGGAACGCATAGAAAAACTGTGAAACTTTTTATACGAAAAAAGAATTTGGATTCCAGAAACAACCTTGAGCAACTGCAGAAAATTATGTCCCAGTAAAGTGGAAAAAAAAGGGGGACTGTGGTAGAATAAGATTCAATGGAGGTGTGGTTATGAGAACTGTTACAAAAGAACAAATTCAAAGCATGAAAAATTCAAGTAATGTTTTTTCTCTTATATTGAACACTCCCAAACCTGATTTTACTGAATTAAATCGACTTTCAAAGCAGTTTGAAGATTCAATGAAAAAGACTCGTAAAGAAGATTTACAAAAAATTTCCATGGCGGTACAGGGAAAATGATCGTTGAATTTTCAGTATTGGACACGGAACTTTATTCTGTTGAGCATATTTCTAATTCTCCGTTAGATGTTTCTATGATAAATAATTTTGAAACTAATGATAATTCCCGCGGACTTGAATATTACCTAAAAGATGCGGCCCTATTTGACGAGGAAAACAACCTGAGCCGTACATATCTTATTAAAGACAAGGCAACTCAAGAGCTCGTAGGTTATTTCTCATTGCGAACAGGTCTTATTACAAGGCAAATTGAAGATGAGAAATTCGATTCAATACCAGCCCTTGAACTTGCAAATTTTGCAGTAAATACCAATTACAAAAAGAATCATCCTGATATAAAACTTTTGGGTTTTTATATTTTCAAAAATTTTATAATTCCGTTAGCAGAATGTTTTTGTAAATATATTGGGATTCATGCACTGTATATTTATGCTTTGCCGAATGACAGATTAATTGAGCATTACTCAAAAATGGGATTTTCTAGACTCCCGCCAGAGCAGGAGCAGTTTGTGCAATTCCATGTAAAACCAAAATACGATGACGGATGCATATTCATGTATCAAATTTTATAGGTATAGTTTATTATGAGTGAAAAAAAAATTGTCACAAAAAACGTCGGTTTAAAGTGATATAACACCCCTTGCGCCAATACTTGTATTAAAGCGCATTGTAGTCCAACGCCTTAGAGCGGCAATTGTTTCGGAACATTGATGATTCAGGTAAATTTTGATATTCTGTCATCAATGTTTTCATACATCTGGCCAATCTTATTAATCGTTACAGCAAATACTGTTTATCAAATATGTGCAAAAGGTATTCCAGAGGCGATGAACACTTATGCATCGATGACTGTTACTTATGCCGTAGCAT
>JAFNQK010000027.1 GCA_017386165.1 Treponema sp. | reverse complement strand
TTTCACACAAGTTTAAAATTATTTTTGTAAGAAGCAAGAAAAAAGAAAATACGAACCATTTCCACAAGCGATCTTGTATGAATCTGGACGAGGACACACAGGAGCATATCCCTGATTATTTCCAGGATTTACCCAGTAACCGTCACATGTGCCAGATACGCTGTGACCAACTCCCACGGAATATGCACCAGAATTTGGTCCTGAATATGCAGAAAGAACTCTCGACCCGCCAGAAGAACCAGAATATCCTCTACAAGAGCCAGTTCCCGACGCAGAACCTGAACAAGAACTGCCATATCCACCATTTACAGCACGAAGCTGTTCCACAGAAATTATATTAAATTTGTTAATAAAACTTTTCATATTGTTACCTCGTTTTTTTATTTATCAGGGGACCAATACATCCCCTTTGAGTTTACATAATAACTTTTGCCGTCCTTTTCGAACCACATAATGTTATTCTGCTCATCGTTGAACTCATCAAAACAAAGTGGGCATATCTGTTCATTCTTACGATTTACGAGAATATACTTCCATTTGCCGTCAATCTTTGAAATCGAAACTACATTTTTACTCATCTTGTTCATTCTTTCAAAGTTTTCCAGTGGACCGGTAAGTTTGTCTTTTCTCAAATCATAAATGTATTCGCCTTTACGATCCGCCATTTTAAGAAAAGCAATTCCATCGTAAACCTGTGATGTACTTTTAAATCTCACGGAAGAAAGTTTCTTTCCATTAGAATCAAGAAAAAAGCATTCCGTTGTATCTTCAGGATCCATCGTTACAAAGTAGCCTTCGCCAGCGTAATAGATATCACCTTTTCTTGGCGGAACAATTTCTTCATAGTTGCTGTTGATGATTCCGCTATTTACCCCAGAACACACAATCCACGATCCATTACCACCATGATATGCTCGTCGATAAGGCAAATCTCTAGAAATCTTTTCACCATTTTTATTTATAAAGAAACCTATTTTATCATCTAATGATACGTAAGCTTTCCCATCCGAAAATTCAGAACAATAACAGGCATTTTCATAAATGGTCTTGCCAGCAATATTTATAAAATGGAAACAATTACTATTTACTGCAACTCTAGCCCAACCATCTATTACTTTATCCAACAAAAATGCTTTTACTTTGCAAAATTCTTTTCCGTTTTGATCAATCAATGCCCATTCATCTCTAGCTGTTTGAATATTGATGATCCCCTCAGACAACTCTTCCGTACCAAAATATTTTGCAGGTAAAATTATCTGAAAATTATCGTCGATTACACCGTACTTACCAGCTGCATTTTTAAACCGTCGATTATTCGGTTGTGCCCACAAAACACAACTGCCAAAAACAACCATCAACACAATTTTTAAAAGACCATCAATTTTTTTCATTTTATCTTCCTTTTACTTTTAAGTAATCAAAATCATTGTATCCATAAGCGTTTTCAAAAGCACTTACAGATGAATAATCTTCATGACTCGGACTATATTTAGAATTCTGATACAAAACACAGGAACCATCCTCATTTACCTTTAATAATCCAGTATGGTTTACTGAATAAATATCAGAATCCGTCATTAATACAACACTCCAACCAACTCCTGGCGAATCAGTAGTAAGACCTTCCAAAGCTTCTTCGTGACCTGCGACATTTGTTGAATAAGCATCCCCCCAAAGATTTGTAATATCAATTCCATTATCTTTGAGCGTATTCTGTACCCAGATATCACAATCAAACGTTCCGGCTTTATATTTACCAGCAGCGGCGTCAGCAGCGTCTTTAATTTTTTCTGAAAACGCCTCATACTCCGCCTGTTTCTGTGCCGCAATTTCAGCCTGTCTCTGAGCTTCCGCTGCAGCAGCTTCCTGTTGTTCTCTTTCTTTTGCTTTCTGTCTAGCTTCTACATACTGAGGAGCTGAAAGACCGCTTGTCAGTGCGTTATACCCTGCACTTGGAGAACTATAGCTTGAACCACCTCCTTTTGCCGCATTCTTTTTGGCTTCTTGTGCCGCAAGAACTTTTGCTCGTTCACGGGCATGAACATAACGATGTGCAGTCAATCCGCCTGTAGACGAACTGTAACCACCACCGCCACTCGAGCTGGACGGCGAACCGCCGCTACCTCCACCATAGCCGCCATTAACATCCAGCAGTTGGTCAAAGGTCATTGTCTGGAATTTGTTTAAAAAAGATTTCATGATTCCTCCATTTTGAACTTGAAATCAAAATGAGAGAAAAAATGTCAGCACTGTGACACGAAGATAAAACTTTTTCTAATACTAAATAAAAACAAAAAAATCACAACTTTTTCTATCTTCATTTCCCTCTATTATTATATAGTCAAAAACTCCTCAAAAAAAGCAAATTATTATGAATTTTTTTTTAAAAATTCCGAAAAAAGAAGTATGAAGAAATCTAACAAACCTAACATCGGCATCGGCTTTATACTTTTACTTATAGCAGCCTTCTTTACACTTACAATTCTTACCCAATTTATCGATTTGGGCGGTTTAGGCACTGAACGATTTAATTTATTGAGCAAATTAGGAAAAATTCTTTCTAATGCATATGGATATTCAAGTATTTTGATTCCAGTATTCTTATTTGTTGCAGCAATTTCTTGCTTTGCTTCTAGATGGAATGCACGCAAATCAATGCGCCTGATTACGGCCATCATTCCGTTCTTTACCGCAGTTGGAACAGAAAAAATCTGCGACCACATGCAGGAAAACAGTTTTGACGATTTTCTTACTATAAAATTGGTATTAACCATTCTAATTGGCGTAATGCTAATTATTATCGAAATTCTTCTTGCAGGAATCATCGGTGACAAAATCTCAGGCTCAAACAAGCCCACCTCAAAAGCAAAACTCACAGAAACCCCAGAAGAAGAAACCGAATATCAGGAATACAGCGACAATAATTCTGATGAAGAAGAAGATTCTCCATTTGTAAATGGATTTAGTTCTGACGAAGACACCTATTCTTCTGACGATACAGAACCAGAAACCTACAACTCAGAAACCTATTCCTCAGAAGAAGAAACAGAAAGCACAAATGAGCCGACTCCACAGGAAGAAGAAGAAGAATACACTCCTCCAAAAGACGACCCCTTTGCCCACGTTTTTGATGATTTTGACAAGCCTCAAGAACCAATCAGCGACCCGACTTCTATCATCACTCAGGAAGAATACGCAGCCCTCGCATTTACAGAAGACGATTTTGACAGCGTAGAGCCTTCTTCTGAAGAAAACCCTGCTCCTCAAGAAGTAGTCCCAGCAAAAGAAAGCCTCTCCGACGAAACAAAAGACGACTTTTCTGCCGAAGAAATCAGCGAAGACGAAGAAAATCCTTTTGCCGACTTTGACACAGACTTTGCTTCAAATAACGACCAGGATTTCTTAGAAAACAAGGCCGGCGAAATCGAAGACGAAATCGAAACTCCAGATTATTCTTCTAAAATCATAGTTGAAGAAGAGGACGAAGAAGAATCCCCATGGAGCCTCGCTCCTAAGAACTTCTCAGAACCAGAAGCCAACACCTCACAGACAGAACAAGCTTCTCAGTGGAACGCAGAAACAGAGCCAGCTACTCCACAGGACGCTTTCGCTCAGGAAGAAAACGCTTTCGCCCCAGCAGAGGATCCATTCACAACAACCGATGACGCCTTTGCAAATGAAGAAGAGCCTTTCTCTTCAGAAGAAGATGCCACACCCTCAGAATCAGAACCAGTTGTAACCCGCTTTGACCTTGAACCAAAGGGGTTCGGAATCGCAAGCGACGTTTTTGCAGACATGGCAGCCGACGCAAAAGACGAACTTGAAAACGGCACTCCTTACCAGGAAGAATCCCTTGTCGGCAACAACGACGTTTCTAACGACACCTCCGACAATTATTCTGACGATGAAGAAGATTCTTATCCAGATTTTGTTCAGGATGATGAAGACGACGAAGAATTAGATTCTCCATTCATCGATTTTGAAGAAAAAGAAGCTCCACGCACAACAATTCCGACAGACAAAACACCAAAGACAAACCGTGCACAGCCTAAAAAGCCTTATATCGTTCCAACAGACCTTCTTGAAGAATACGAAGACGACCAGTACTGGATTATCGACGACCAGACAAAAGCAGACGCTATCAAGCTTAAAGAAACTTTGAACCAGTTTGGCATCAGCGCAGAACTCGTAGGCATAAAAAAAGGCCCTGTAGTAACAATGTTTGAACTCACACCAGCTCCTGGTGTTAAACTCAGCAAGATTGTAGGACTTCAGGACAACATCGCCTTGAGCCTTGCCGCTTCCAGCGTTCGTATCGTTGCACCAATTCCAGGAAAAGCCGCTGTCGGAATCGAAATTCCTAACAAAAAGCGCTCGATTGTTTCTTTCCGCGAAATGATTGAACAGGATTTACCAGAATTTAAGAAAATGGCTGTTCCTGTAATCCTCGGAAAAGACATCCTTGGAAAAAGCCAGATTATCGACATTGCCAAAACCCCTCACCTTTTGATTGCGGGTGCAACCGGTGCCGGAAAATCTGTATGTGTAAACTCACTGATTCTTTCTATTTTATATAAGCGTTCTCCAAAGGACGTTAAGATGATTCTTGTAGATCCAAAGGTTGTCGAACTCAAGCTCTACAACGATATTCCACATCTTTTGACTCCGGTTATCACAGAACCTAAAAAGGCAATTCAGGCTTTGCAGTACTGTCTCTGCGAAATGGAAAGACGCTATTCACTTTTGGACGGAATGGGCGTACGCGACATTTCAAGCTACAACAAGCGAATCCAGGAACGCAACATTTGTACAGAAAAGCTTCCATACATTGTAGTTATCATCGACGAATTTGCTGACTTGATGGCCACAAGCGGACGCGATCTGGAAAGCATCGTTGCCAGATTAACCGCAATGAGCCGCGCTGTTGGTATTCACCTTGTTCTTGCAACCCAGCGTCCATCTGTAAACGTAATTACCGGCTTAATCAAGGCCAACATTCCTAGCCGAATCGCCTTCATGGTTTCAAGCCGTACCGATTCTAACATCATCATCGACTCTGTTGGTGCCGAAAAGCTTCTGGGAAAAGGTGACATGCTCTACGCAAGTGCCGTAGATCCATACCCAGTGAGAATCCAGGGTACCTTTGAAAGCGACAACGATGTTGAAGCCGTAGTTGATTATGTAAAAACTCTCGGTGAACCAGAATACATCGACGACGAAATCTTTATCGAGGATGACGAAGAAGAAAACGGCGGCGGAACAGGCTTATTCAATGACGGTTCAAGCGACCCTCTCTACGAACAGGCCCTGGACATCGTAATCCAGTCCGGCAAGGCAAGTGCAAGCTACCTCCAGCGCCGCCTCAGTATCGGCTACAACCGTGCAGCCCGCCTGGTAGAAGAAATGGAAGAACGGGGAATCGTAGGCCCTGCCAACGGCTCAAAACCCCGCGAAATCATCCATGTACCGTCGTAATCCATTTTGATAGCCAATATTTTACGGGGTTGAAATTTAAAACATTAAACACTAACATATTTTTATAATTTGTTATTTTCTTAAGGAGGAAAATAAATGAAAAAATTAATAGCTGCTATTGCTATGGTTGGCGCTGTTGCTACAGCTTCTTTCGCACTTACATTTAAGGCAAGCGCTGGATTTGCGTATGGATACTCAAATATCTTTGACACACAGAAACAGTCTCTTAATATTGGTCCATTTTCACTCGGCGATTACAACTACAAAACAGAAACAAAAAACAATTCCCTCGGATTTAAGCTTCAGGGTACTTTAGGACTTACAAACAATTTGGGAATTACATTGGAATCATCTTTCCTTTTCCCTATCAATGGAACAGCATTCAAATACACAAACCTTGATAACGGAAAAACATACGAAGATACAACAAACTATGATGGTTCATTCATCTGTAATCTTTTAATAGGACCAACTTATACATTCAATCCAAAGAGCAAGTTCACATTTGATGCTACAGTTGGATTTGATATCGGTGTAAACAATTATTCAACTAAGATTTCTGATTCATCAACTTCAACAAAATCTTATGCTTTGATTGGTATCGGTGCAAAAGCAGACGCACAACTCTTAGTTACAAAACATGCTGGTCTCAAATTCGGACTCACTTTTGCATATCTTTGGGGTAACCAGTATATTAATGTAGTAACAAGCTCATCTGGTTCTGATACTACTACAAAACCATTTGAAGCAAACGGTTTCTACCTCATCCCAGACGTATCATTAGTTTACAAGTTCTAATTTAATCTGAACTAAACACATACAAAAGGTCGGCGAGCCTCAATGCTGTCGGCCTTTTATTTTTTATATCTCACATTTTAGTCATAACAACTTTTTTATAATTTACATAAAAAAAAATGTGATGTATAATTTACTTATTCACATTTAAGAAATGGAGGGTGATATGTCACTCAAAAAAACATTTTCAAAAGACAAAACAAAATGTAACGTTACATTCACCGTTTCTGCAGAAGCAGCTCAGGGTGCTAAAACAGTAAACATTGCAGGTGATTTTAATAGCTGGAGCAGCACAGATACTCCACTTAAACAGGGTAAAGATGGTTCTTTTTCTGTAAAACTTGAACTTGATGTTAACAAGGAATACCAGTTCCGTTATCTTTTAGACGGTTACAAATGGGAAAACGACTGGAAAGCAGACAAATACATTCCAGCTCCATATTCCAATGCTGACAACTCTGTTGTTGTAACAAAAGTTAAATAACTGATAAAGGCTGTCCTTTTGGACAGCCTTATTTTTTTCTCAAAGTCTTTTATTCTTCTATTTCAATCAAAATCGGGCAATGATCACTTCCTGTCACATCGCTCAAGATTTCTGACTTTTTAACCTTACCGATAAAATCCGGATTTACGCACTGATAATCAATACGCCACCCGATATTCTTTTCTCTGGCATGGAATCGATAGCTCCACCATGTATACTGCTTAGGTTCATCACAAAAATGTCTAAAGGTATCCACATAACCAGCCCCGGTAAAAGTATCCATCCAGGCTCTTTCTTCCGGCAAATATCCGGCGTTCTTTTCATTTGCCTTTGGATTTGCAAGGTCTATCGGTTTGTGAGCGATATTGTAATCTCCGCACAAAACAATATTAAAACCGTCGGCAACAAGCTGGTCACATTTTTTGAGCATTGCATCACAGAAGGCAAGCTTATAGTCCAGGCGAGCCCCTGCATCCTGACTGTTAGGAAAATATGCACTGATAACCGCAAGCTTTCCGTATTTTGCGATAGTTACGCGGCCTTCATCGTCAAACCGTTTATCCCCCATGCACTCAACAGAATCAGGCTTCTGCTTTGTAAAAATTGCAGTTCCAGAATATCCCGGCTTTTTTGCACTATAAAAATATGAAGAATAAGAAGTCTTTCCATCCTGACTAACCGGACTTACCAGTTCTGGAGAAAGCTGCCCCTTATGAGCCTTAGTCTCCTGAATACACACTACATCTGCACCACTATTTAATAGCCAGTCTACAAAACCTTTTTTTTCAACAGCTCTGATGCCGTTAACATTCCACGAAATAATTTTCATAAAAAAAGAATAATATAAATACCAAGATTTTACAAACCTCTTTTAGCACACGACTTCTTCAATAATCTAAAAACACAGTAATTTAGTAGGTAAAAAGTTTAAAAATGAATTGCTTTTTTATCTGTGAATCAGTATATTGAATATACATTTTATATCCGTCGAGTTATCCAAATTGCAGAACGGAGAAGTCTATCCTGGAATAGACTAAAATCTTGCTAAAAAGGAGTTCCAAATGGGAATTATCTCTTCTAATCACTATCTTTTTACTTCAGAATCAGTTGGCGAAGGTCACCCGGACAAATTATGTGACCAGATTTCAGATGCAGTTTTAGACCACTGCCTTTCACTTGATCCAAATGCACATGTTGCCTGCGAAAGCTTTTCTTCAACAGACTTTATGCTCGTTGGCGGCGAAATCGGTTTTTCTAAAAAATTCAGCGATGATGAATTGCAGACTTTCAAGCGCGATGTAGAACGCATTGCCCGCAAAGTTGCTCTCGATATCGGTTACAACGATCCAAAAGTTGGTCTCGACGGTGCAAACTGTCTCTTTATGAACAGACTCCACGCACAGAGTGCCGACATCAACCAGGGTGTTGTAGGTACAGGTCTTAAAGAATACGAAGGCCAGCAGGGTGCCGGTGACCAGGGAATGATGTTCGGTTTTGCTTGTAACGAAACTCCAACTTTGATGCCAGCTCCAGTTTACTACTCACATCAGATTCTTCTTAAGGCACACGAATTGCGTCACAACGGAACAATCAAATGGCTCCGCCCGGATGCAAAGAGCCAGGTAACAGTTGAATACGATGGATACAAACCAGTTCGCATCGATACAGTTGTTGTTTCACACCAGCACGACGAAAGCGTAACTCACGAAGAAATCGAAAAGACAATCATCGAACAGATTATCAAACCTGTTCTTGAACCAACAGGCCTTTTGGACGACAAGACCAAGTTCTTTATCAATCCAACAGGACGCTTTGTAACTGGTGGGCCAGACGGAGACTCAGGTCTTACAGGACGCAAAATCATCGTAGATACTTACGGTGGAATGGGACGCCACGGTGGTGGTGCTTTCAGCGGAAAAGACCCTTCTAAAGTTGACCGCTCAGCTGCATACATGGCACGCTATATCGCAAAAAATATCGTTGCCGCAGAGCTTGCTGACCGTGCAGAAGTAGAACTTGCATATGCAATCGGTGTTCCTTTCCCAGTTTCTATCCTTGTAGAAACCTTTGGAACAGAAAAAGTAGAACGCTCAAAAATCGAAGCTGCTGTTAAAGAAATCTTTGACTGTACTCCAGCCGGAATCATCAAAACTCTCGATTTAAAGCGCCCTATCTACCGCAAAACTGCAAGTTACGGACACTTTGGTCGCGAAGGTTTCCCTTGGGAAAACACCGACAAAGTAGAAGCTCTTAAGTCGTTTATTAAAAACAACTAGAGTCGCACGCTTTGAGTATTGAACTATTAGATACAAATCAAATAATACAGGTTTTTGAGCGATTTAAAGCTCAGAATCCTGAGCCCAAACCGGAGCTGGATTATTATTCACCTTTTACTCTGCTTGTTGCTGTAGTCTTAAGTGCACAGACAACCGATAAAAGCGTTAATAAAGTCACAGCTCCTCTTTTTTCCCTCGCAGATACCCCTCAAAAAATGAGCCAGCTCACACAGGAACAGATTGCCCAAATCATCTGCCCCATCGGTCTCACTTCTACAAAAAGCAAAAATGTTCTTGCCCTGAGCAAAAAACTGATTTCGGATTTTAGAGGGACTGTTCCTTCTACCAGAGAAGAACTCATGAGCCTCCCGGGAGTCGGACGAAAGACTGCCAATGTGGTATTAAATGTGATGTTTGGACAGCCGACCATG
>JAFNQK010000280.1 GCA_017386165.1 Treponema sp. | reverse complement strand
GCAGATACAGCCGCAGCAAAAATCGCAGTTGCCCTCAAGGCTGAAAAATTCGTTCAGCTTACAAATGTTCCTGGTGTTTTAAGAAATATTGAAGATCCATCAACTCTTATCAAGCGCATCGAAAAAACTGCACTTGGTTCCCTCAAGGCTACAGGTATCATCGCCGGCGGAATGATTCCAAAAATCGACTGCTGTCTTACTGCACTTGAAGGGGGAGTTCCACGAACACACATCATCGACGGACGCGTTCCACATTCCCTTTTAATCGAAATGTTCAGCGACCGCGGTATCGGTACAATGATTTACTAAAAAGGCATTTTTAGAATAAAAAGCAAAAGGGGCTGTCCGAAAAGAACCGGACAGCCCCTCTTTTTTATATCATCCGTTTACTACGGATTACTTTATCAGCCAAAAAATCCTTTTGCTTTCAAAAGTTCTGCGTTGAGAATACCACCCATTGCAGCACCGCGTTTTGTATTGTGGCTCAAAGCAACAAACTTAACGTCGAATACAGGACATTCGCGGAGACGACCGATTACACAAGCCATTCCCTTTTCTGTTTCGCGGTCACGGCGTGGCTGTGGACGGTTTTCTTCGTGGCGTACTACGATTGGATGAACCGGTGCACTAGGAAGATTCAATTCCTGTGGAACAGAAGTAAAGCTTGTCCAAACCTTTTCGATTTCTTCAAGACTTGGCTTCTTGTCTTCCGGCAAATCGAATTCAAGAGATACAGTTGCTGTGTGTCCGTCGATTACAGGAACACGAGTACATGTTGCACTTACAAGAGGACCTGCAGCATTAACGATTTTTCCGCCTTCAACTTTTCCAAGAATTTTAAGACATTCTTTTTCTGTCTTTTCTTCTTCACCACCGATATATGGAACTATGTTATCAATCATATCAAATGAAGGAACACCCGGGTAACCAGCACCACTAGTTGCCTGCAAAGTTGTAACAACCATGCGTTTAATTGGATAGCCAGCCTGCTGCAAAGCAAAAATTGGCATCATATATGTCTGGAGAGAACAGTTTGGTTTTACAGCGATAAAACCTTTGTCCCAGCCGTGATGTTTTTTCTGTTCTGCAATTACATCAAGGTGAGCGTAGTTGATTTCTGGGATAAGCATTGGAACATCTTCTGTCCAGCGGTTAGCACTTGCGTTAGAAACTACAGGGATTCCTTCTGCAGCGTATGCAGCTTCAAGAGCCTTGATTTCTTCTTTGCCCATTTCAAGAGCACTGAATACAAACTGACACTTGCCGATTGCCTTTGAAGCATCGTTTGCATCTTCTACGATAAGATTCTGAACACCAGCAGGAATTTCTGCACCGATGAGCCAGCGGTTTGCAACTGCATCCTTATAAGCCTTTCCGGCAGAACGAGGGCTTGCTGCAACATAAGTAACTTCAAACCATGGATGATCTTCCAATAATTTAATATAGCGCTGACCTACCATACCAGTTGCGCCCAAAACACCAACTTTAATCTTTGATGACATAGTTCTACCTTCCTTTTAAGAATCTCAGTCAAATACGTCGAGTCAAGGCACGCTTACGCTTAAAGCCTTGACTTCGACGTTTTAAGGGTTTGTAATAACCTCTTAATAAAAACTGAATGATGACATTATAAAAAAAAACATCAGTTTAGACAATTACAATAGAAAATGTTTATATAAAGGAAATGAGTTTTTGACAAATACAATGATGAATAATAGACTTAATATAAGATTGATTTTCAGCGGAGTATTATATGGAACACACAATGTATCAGGTATCTACACTTCAGGCTCTGGCCCTTGGATATTCAAGATCTGTAATTACAGTTGAAGAACTTTTAAAACACGGGGATACAGGACTTGGAACCTTTGAAGATGTTAACGGAGAGATGATTCTTATTGACGGGCGATGTTTTAGAGCAACAAACGACGGTTCCGTAACAGAAGCCGAAATGACCAGAGGCGTTCCTTTTGCTTCTGTTTCATATATAAAGAACGAACGAAAACTTGATATAAGCGGAATAACCAATATTGCAAAATTAAAAGATGCCCTGAATCTAAAAATCGAAGAAGATTTTGGTCTCAACAGCATGCACCTTTGCCGTATCGATGGAGAATTTAACTGTGTAAAAGCAAGAAGTGAAACCGGCCGTCACAGTCATCACATTTCGCTAAAAGAAGTCCTTGACGGAAACCAGAAAGATTTTGTGTTTGATAATATAAAAGGTTCTCTTGTATGCGTTTATCATCCTGATTACATGGACGGCATCAACGCTCCTGGATGGCATTTTCATTTTGTTTCAGAAGACAGAACAAAAGGCGGACACGTTTTTGAAATAGACCTAAAAAAAGCCAGTGTTTCGCTTTGCAAAATCACTGGCATTCAGATTCAGCTGCCTAAAGAACCTGCTTTTGATACATATTCTCTAAAGCAGGCCTCAGCAAATGAAATTAAACAGGTAGAACAAGGAAGTAAATAACCTTGCTCTAATCATTTTCTATTCAAGAATAGCTCCTTTATCCGCACTGCTAACAAGTTTTGCGTAGCGGGCAAGGTAACCTGTCTTTACTTTTGGTTCTGGGGCAACCCATTTTGCCTTGCGCTTTGCAAGTTCTTCGTCGCTTACGTCAAGGTGAATCTTGTAGTTATTTATATCGAGAGTAATCTTGTCCCCTTCTTCTACAAGGGCGATTGGACCACCTACAGCAGCTTCTGGAGA
Organism: Treponema sp.; assembly: GCA_017386165.1. Classification (GTDB taxonomy): domain Bacteria; phylum Spirochaetota; class Spirochaetia; order Treponematales; family Treponemataceae; genus Treponema_D. Next base: position 331 of record JAFNQK010000280.1, on the reverse strand, counting down.
ACAGTGTCCCAAAGAAGCACCGCGGGTTGCACCAGAGAAGCGTCCGTCAGTAATCAGGGCAACCTGTTTATCAAGTCCCTGACCTGCAAGAGCTGCAGTTACTGCGAGCATTTCGCGCATACCAGGGCCACCCTTTGGACCTTCGTAGCGGATTACAACAACATCACCGGCCTTAATCTTTGCCTTCTGAACAGCTTCCATTGCTTCTGATTCGTCGTTAAATACCCGGGCAGGACCTGTGTGGAGCATAAGTTCCTTGGCACAAGCAGAACGTTTAACAACTGTACCGTTTGGAGCAAGATTTCCAAAGAGAACTGCAATACCACCGTTG
>JAFNQK010000279.1 GCA_017386165.1 Treponema sp. | reverse complement strand
GACCTTATGGAAAAGATGGAAGGCGATGATTTTGAAGAGAAAATCAGGCTGACTCAGGTTTATAAGGTTTCGGCTGATATTATGGCTTTGATTGAAGCACAGCAGGAAGAGCTGAAATCGGCATGATTTACTGAACAGAAATGATTGTTCCGTCAAATGTTTTCTTTACAAGATGAACTGATAATGGAAGCTGGTAGTCGATAGTTTTTAACAGAAGCTGCTCATCGGGAGAGTATTTTATTTTATCTTCGGTATACATTACGCCAGTCGTATTGTTGATGGCGATCTGCATATTGAGAGAAGGAATAAATCTGTAAGTCCAGCCGGGTTTTTGTTCCATTAGTTCTAATCTAACTGATTTTTGGCGGAAAATCTCTATAAAACAGTGATACATAAAGAAATTTTCACTTATTGCGCCAGTTTATGGCACCGAATTTTGAAAACCGTGGTAGAATAGAAGTATGGCAGAAAGAGAAGACAGGTTTAGAACACACCGTATTATTCAAATTGATGAAGACATCCGTTCAGGGATTTATCCGGGCATTCAGTTTTTAATGGAAAAGCATGGCGTAAGCCGCCGCACAATCCTCCGCGACATTGAGTTTTTGCGCGACAGATACCAGGCACCGATTGAATGCGACAGAACACGCAAAGGCTACTATTATACAGACCCGACCTTTGCGATTAAAAACGTTTTGCTTACAGAAGGCGACCTTTTTACAGTCAGCACTGTAATGCACTTAATGGAACAGTACAAAAACACTCCGCTTGAAAATCAGTTCCGTCATATGATGGGGAAAATCAGCGAGCTTTTACCTAATCAGGTAAGCGTAGATTCAGGATTTTTGAACAAGGATATCAGTTTTATCAGTGACCCGCTTCCTTCTATTGAAGAAGGTGTTTTTGACAATATTTTTGAAGCAATCAAGACCCGACGTGTTTTGAACTTTGATTACCGTTCAGTGGGAAGTCAGGAATACAAGGCTAGGGTTTTTGATCCGTATCATGTTTTGTGCCAGAAAGGAAACTGGTACGTATTCGGCTACGACCATGGGGCAGGGGAGAACCGTATTTTCGCACTTTCCCGCTTTACTCATACAAAGATTACAGCAGAAAAATACACAGTACCGGAAGGCTTTGATATCAGCAAAGAAGTAGATTTAAGTTTTGGAATCTGGCACAACAACGAAGCGCCGGAAGATTACGAACTTCTCTTTGATTCAAACCTTGCCAACTACATTCTCGAACGCGAATGGCACAAGAATCAGATAATGGAACAAAAGGAAGACGGCTCTGTATATCTGAAGTTTTCTTCTAACCAGAGACAGCAGATTTTAAGCTGGGTACTCGGTTTTGGTCCGTCGGTAACAGTGCTTGCTCCGGAGGGATTGAGGCAGGATGTTGTAGCCAGCGTGAAGGCTGTGGCGGAGAAGTATAAGTAAATGTCTTTCCGGATTGAGCGCAACGACATCACTAAAGTTCACACAGATGCAATAGTAAACACTGCAAATCCAATGCCTACTGTTGGTTCAGGAACAGATGCAGCTGTTTATACGGCAGCTGGTGTTGATTTACTCTTGGCAGAAAGAAAAAAGATAGGAGTAATTGAACGCGGACAGGCAGCTTATACTCCGGCATTCAGGCTTCTTGCTACAAATGGAATCCGTTACATCATTCACACTGTGGGAATACGATGGAAGGGCGGCAATCAGGGTGAAACAGAGATAATGAGGAACTGCTATCGTAATTCGCTCAGGATTGCAAAAGAACTTAATTGTAAAAGCATATCAATTCCTCTTCTTGCTACAGGGAACTACGGATTTCCTAAAGGAATGGCACTGCATATTGCTTTGGATGAAATAAGTCAGTTTTTGTTTGAAAATGAAATGGAAATTGTCCTTGTCGTTTATGACAAAGAATCATTCAAAGTTTCAAGTAAGATATTTAACGGTGTCCAAAGCTTTATCAATGAGCATTACATAGGACAGAAACGCGACATAAATAACGGTTCTGAAATCAGGGCATTTTATTTAGACCGTGATGATTATAGAAGAAGGCGAAGAGAAGAGGAATTAGAAGAAACTTCAAGAATCACTGGAAGCAGTCTTCAGGAAAATCGTGAGGATTTTGAAACTGAAAAACAGATTACACCAATCAAGAGTATTTCGATTGATGATTATATGAAGCAGAATGAAGGAGGATTAAATTTTCAGGACCTTCTTCGAAAGCATATAATTGATAAAGGCCTTGATAATCCGACTGTTTACAAGCGTTCAATTATTGTTGATAAAAAACTCTTTTCAAAAATCATAAACGGGCATATTCCAAATAAACATTCAGTAATGGCGCTGGGACTCGCACTTGAGCTTAATAAAGATGAATATGTGAGATTCCTTGCTACGGCAAATTATGCTCTTAATCCGGCTGAAATGTTCGATATTATTGTTCAGTATTGCGTTGAAAACAAGATTTATAATGTCATGGAAGTGGATGCGTACTTATTTCAGCATGATGTTCCGTGTTTTAATGATAAAGCGTAAAATTTTTTGAAGATTTTATAAGAGTCGCAGATGCTGCGACCATATGAAAGGGACTTCAGGCTATAGTTACCTCATAAAACAGAGCGTAAGAAAGGCTCAGCAGGAGGATAACATGTACGGAGCAATTTTAGGCGACATAATCGGTCAGCCATACGAGTTTGACAGAAGTCCAAAGACAAAGGATTTTCCATTATTCAGCAGATTACCACATTTTACAGACGATTCAGTAATGACAATTGCAATCTGCGACGGAATCTTAAAGGCAGGTCTGGATGCGGATGAAAACACAATGAAAACAGCCATGATAACCAGTATGCAGCTTTGGGGACACAAATATCCTCATGCAGGCTACGGCGG
>JAFNQK010000026.1 GCA_017386165.1 Treponema sp. | reverse complement strand
TGCTCATTCCCGTGTTCATGATCCTGGCCTATCGCCACACGCCGGGCTGCGACCTGGCGGCGCTCATCGTTTACGTCGTCGCCTGTATCACCGACTTTGTGGACGGAAATCTAAAAAAAATTAGGAGGCAAGTCTAGTTTTTTTTGTATAAAGTAGAAAATAAACTATCCCCGATAAAAACTGTATTATCTATGTGTGATGAAGCACATGAAAAAAACAGAACAATACTAATCCAGAGGAATAAAAATCTCTTTTTCATTTTCTTCTAGTTTTCTTGTATCCGAGTCTTTAATCAATTTATATAAGCGATGGTTGTAATTAACTCTTGAAAAGAAAGCATTATCATTTCTAAGTTCTAATGTATTTTTTGACATATTTACCCAAGGATCAATATAATTATTTTCACCAGCTAAGCCTTCACTAATAGCTCTCGAATTTTCTTCATTAACAAGCAAATATTTCCATGAAAAAATTGTATTTTGAGTCTGAATACTACCATCACAATAAAACACTGGACAGATATCTGTAGCACTCAAATTTCTAGATGCAGCATAATTTAAACATGCACTTTTCTTAGCAATAACCAATTTATCACTATTTTCATCTACAAAAATAGCTCCATCCATTAAAGCTCCCGTATATGCATTAATTGTCTGAGCAATTAAAACTTGACCATTAGGCAATACACCAGTTAATAAATAATACTTTGTATTTTTTTGATATTTTACTCCGTCAGCGATAACATCGATTAAAATCGGCTCCCCCCACGATAATTCCTCAACTCTTGAATCATATTTATCAGAATCTTTCAAATAATAATCACTTAAATATTCTGAATTCCTTATAAAATTCGCAACAATATTCATTGCCTCTTGTTCTGATAAAAGCTCCCCATTATGACTTTTTGCAATATTTTTTGAATCACACCCCAAAATAAAACAAAAGAAAAGTGAAAATACTGTTAACTTTAATAAATTCATAAATCCCTCTTTATCTATCATAAAGACATATATTGTTTATAATGTCAATCCGATTTTTCAAAAACCTCTTGCATTTCTATCATTATGATTTACAATATTTTTATATATGGAAAGTTTTTCTAATTTGATAGAATTCTACGACGAGTTGTTTCCCGTTACGGATTCGCTAAAAAGTTTCTGTCAGCAGCTAAAAAACAAATTTAACTACCCACCAAAATCTCTTCAAATTGGATGTAATACGGGTACATTCTCTTTTTTTCTCGCTAAAAACGGCTGGAATTCAACAGGATTAGAAACAGTTCCTTCTCTCTTGGATTCTTCCTGCGCCAAGAGACGATTGCAGCTTCTTTCCATCAGATTTTTTAAGCTTTCTACCAGCGAAATGGGATCTGTTCTCGGTCCTGGCTTTTATGATCTTATTTCCTGCCTTGATAACCGGGTTCTTTTTCTTAAAACCGCAGAATCTGTAAAACAATTCTTTGTTGATACAAAAAAGCTTCTTTCTAAAAACGGAGTTTTGCTTCTTCACACCTTTAACATGGAACATCTGGACAAAAATTACACCAATGTTATGGCAAGCCGCAGCTGCGAAAGAGCCGCTTTTTATTCAAAAATCGAAGAAAAAAGAGAAGGGACTTTCGTTCTCAATCAGGAACTTGAAAACTCAAACGGGGATATTCTCCCGGTTGTTCAGAATGAAAAAATATTCCCGCTGACACAAAAAAACATCCTTTCTTTTGGAAAGGATGCCGGTTTTAAGCATATTAATTTTTACGGAGATTTCAACGGTTCCAAGTTCACAAAGGATTCACTTTACACCGTTGCAGTTTTACGGGCATAAAGCCTACTGAATCTTCCATCTGTTACCGTCTTTAGAAAAACGCTTTGCATTTACTTCAAGAATACGACCGTCTTCGCCAAGCATTTTTACCATAGAAGTAATTGGATTTACCTCTGTGATTCTAAAATTTGTTCCGTCATAATGAATATGGATTCCTTCCTGCGGAAGCTTCTTGCGGGCTTCGTTATACCAGTCAAATTCATAACTCAAACAGCACAAAAGACGGCCGCACTGACCGCTGATTTTCATTGAATTGAGAGAAAGGTTCTGGTCTTTTGCCATGCGGATGCTAACAGGACGAAGCTTGTCGCTTACACCATGACAGCAGAACGGACGGCCACAAACTCCAAGGCCACCAACGATGCGCGACTCATCACGAACACCAATCTGACGAAGTTCGATGCGCATCTTGAATACGCTTACAAGATCTTTTACCAGTTCTCTAAAGTCTACACGATTATCCGAACTAAAGAAGAAAAGAGCCTTCTGTTCATCAATCAAAAAGTGAACATTTATAAGCTTCATATCCAGCTTGTGATATGCAACTTTTTCCTTAAATACTTTAAATGCTTCCTTTTCTTTTTCTTTATACTCTTCTGCTTTTGCTAAATCTTCTTTGCTTGCCTTGCGTTCGATTACAACTACATCGCTAGGCTTGATTCCCATCGGCTTTTTAGAAAGTCCCAGAACACGAGCCATGTCTTTTCCGTAGCGGGTAGGAACAATAACATAGTCGCCGGTTTTAATATCTATATTTTTTTCGTCTTTTGCATAAAGACTTTCACAGGAATAAGCTAACTTAAGGCAGAATAAAGGTGTATCAAAAACAAAATCTTCCTGCTCCTGCTCTTCAAAATTATCCTCGAGTCCGGAAAGGTTTTCGTTTTCATCATCTATATCACGTTCAAAAATATCACTCATAAAACAATTATCCTTTTAAACTGCAAAAAAATCTACAAGCATGCCTTTAATTTCATCAAGTTTTGAAAGCATTTGTAATTTTTCTGCGTGATTTTGAAGAATCATACTCGCAAGCTGATTCAATTTATCGTCTACGACCCTGATTTGATAATAAGGATCCATATCTCTTACTTCTTCTAAATAAGGCTTGCGCGAAATAATAACCTTTCTTTTAAGGCGCCTAATCTGCGCAACCTGATAGTTATTTTTTTCTACATAGCGCAAAAGCTGGCCCACAGACTTTCTGAATTTTGCAAAACTTGCCGCATTCATATTGTCTTCAAGCTCATCTGCCGCCATATCAATCTGGTCTTTTAAGAAAACAAGGGCAGATTCTGTGTCGAGCCCCGCAATTTCAGGAGGAAGCCCACTTGCCGCAAGACTTTCCATCTCCTGTGTTTTCTGAACCATCGAGGAAAATGCCGATTTAGTTGTTTTTGAAGTTTTAGATTTTTCCGCTTCTTTTTGAGTCTGCTTTGAAGCCTGAGCCGTTGCTGAAAAATAGATTGATGAACTTAACGGGTCTACTGTTGAACTCATTAAAGCGTTGCCTTTTCGAGAATAGCCTGTTCCTGAAGAAACTTTTCTACCTGAGTTTCGAATCGTTCTTCATTAGAAATAGAAATGCAATGACCATGGAAGATGACATTTTCTTCCATCTGAACCTTTTTTGTAATTATATTACCGATTACCGCAGAAGAAGAAAGAAGCTTTACCCCCTCTTTTGCAGTCACATCCCCAAGAACAATTCCACCGATAATTGCAGACTTTGCATTCAAATTGCCCCGCAATCTAGCTTTTTCACTTATGATAACAGCACCGTCAGTTTCAAGGTCGCCGTCGATATCACCATCGATGCGGATAAAACCATTTACACGGATATTACCTTGAACAAAAGAACCATTACCAATCAGAGTATTTATCGAAATGTCGTCAGAACGAAAAGCCATAGAATCCTATCTTGAAAGTTTTACATTGATATATTTACTTGGGTCTACTACATCCGAACCAATGTGAACTTCATAGTGTAAGTGAGGACCAGTTGTAACACCAGTATTACCGATATTTCCAATTACCTGTCCCTGATTTACATATTCACCTTTTTTTACACGGAAGGCACTCATATGAGCGTAGCGTGTATACATACCATGTTTATGTCGAATAATTACGTAGTTACCAAAACTTGCGTCATAACCAACTGTTACAACCTGACCGTTTGCTGTAGCCATAATCGGATCCCCGGATCTCCATGTAGAAAAGTCTACACCCTTGTGGATATACCACTGTCCTGTAATAGGATGAAGGTTAGGTCCGAACATCATAGAAATATGAACATTAGGATTTTTTACAGGCCAAATGTTTGGGATTTCCTTAAATAGAGTTGACTGGTTTTCAAGCATCTTACCAATCTGTTCAATCGGCTGAACAGCATCTTCCAGATATGTTGTAAGAGAACGAATATCCTGAGTTTCTTTAAGGGAACCGCTAACTGTATCGCGAGTGCTGAACAAAGAAGAAAGATCTCCATTACTGATGCTTGCCTTAGAAACATCTCCGCCCTTATCAATTCCTAAAAGAGAAAGGGACTGTGACAAAGAAGACTGAAAACGCTTGGCAGCCTGCAAAAGGTTTGTATTCTCATCGCGAAGTTCATCAAGGCTCGCCATGGTCTGACGATTTTTTGCCATGAGGCTGTTTATTTCTGCATTAGAAACAACTGCGCGTCTATTAAAATAGAAGAAAGAGAATACGATTCCGACAACTACGATAGCTCCAAAAGTGAGGGCAAAAACATTTGTCTGAAAGTTTATTACCTTGCTCTGACTATGAGGAACAATCATGATTGTGAGTTTGCTATCTAAAATCTTAAAAATACGAACAAAGAAGTTCTTGATTGCCCTGAAAAAAGAAACGGCTCCACTCTGAACATTTGATGCGAACTTCTTTTCTAATTTTTTATATCTTTGTGTTCGTGACAATTTGTACCTCGGTTTATATAATCCGCTACGATGTCAAACAATATCTGTCAGTCTACCATAATAGATAAAACAGTGTCAAACAGGGGACGTAACACCATCTTCGGTATATCGCCGAAACCGCAATGTAGTATGCACTCTTTGACACTGTTTTTTCTATTAGTGTCGAATAAAGTTGACAACAAAAGATTCCTATATTATCTTTATCGGTAGGAAAGATTAAAAAATCTAATCTTTTCAGAGGTATTCCTGCCTCAAATCACTTTTTTTTGGAAGAAAACCCATGCAACTTTTTGATACTCATGCTCACATCGGGCTTATTTACGATGATCCTATTGAACAATTACGTGTAATTCAGCAGGCAAAACAGGCTGGAGTAGCTAGAATTGTTTCTATAAATAACAGTTTACACGATTTTGAAAAGGTATATCCAAACCTCAAGGCTATTCCTGGCATTTATCATGCCGTTGGTGTTGCTCCTTCAGAAGTAACAAGTCCAGGTCCAGATTACCTTAACAAAATCGAAACCTATCTCTCTTATCCAAATGTTGTAGCTGTTGGTGAAACAGGTCTCGACTACTACAAGCAGTTTGGTGACAAAAGAAGTCAGATCGAACTTTTTATTGCCCAGCTTGAAATTGCACAGCACCACAATCTCCCTGTAATCATTCACAACCGCGATGCAGGAAAAGATATCTATGATATTTTGAGAGAACGAATCCCTGATTCCGGTGCAATTTTCCACTGCTACTCAGAAGATGCAGCCTACGCTCAAAAATGTCTCGACATGAACGTATGGTTCAGCTTTGCAGGTAACCTTACCTATCGCAATGCCCGCAATCTGCACGAAACAATCATGAATATTCCTCTCGACCGCGTTTTGATCGAAACAGAATCGCCATTTATGATTCCTGCAGAATACAGAGAAAGAAAGCGCACAATGCCTGCATACCTTCCTTCTACCGCTAACTTCCTTGCAGAAATGCTGGACATGGACATCGAAGAACTCAGCGCACAGTTGTGGAAAAACAGCTGTCAGGTATTTAAGCTTCCAGAAGCCTAAACCAAGGAATCCCAGACGATGTTATATCATCCGGTAAAAATCGGCTCAATCGAATTGAACGGAAACCTGTTTCTTGCTCCTGTAGCGGGTTACAGCGACCGTTCTTTTCGTTCCATCTGCGTAGACCACGGAGCAAGCTTTACCTACACCGAAATGGTCAGCGCCGAAGCCCTTACCCGCAACAACGAAAAAACAGAAACTCTCATGCGCCGCGCCGACAACGAAAAGGCATATTCCGTGCAGATTTTTGGCGGAAATCCTGAAACCATGGCCAGCGCCGCACGCATTGTAATAGAAAAAACTCACACCGAATGCATCGACATCAACTGCGGATGCCCGGTTCCCAAAATCATCAAAACCGAAGCCGGTTCTGCCCTCACCCGGGATCCGGAGCGACTTTACAAAGTTGTCAAAGCCGTAAAGGATGCCGCCGGAAAAGAAACTGCCGTTACAGTAAAGATTCGTTCCGGTTGGGACAACGAACATATCACCTTTAAAGAAGCCGCACAAAGCGCACTTGACGCAGGATGTGACGCGATCACCCTACATCCCCGCACAAGAGCTCAGGGCTACGAAGGCAAAGCCGACTGGTCCAAGCTAAAAGAACTGGTAAAACTCGTTGATAAAAAAGTTCCTGTATTTGGTAGCGGAGACCTTTTTACTCCAGAAGATGCCCAAAGAATGCTCTCAGAAACCGGATGCGACGGAGTAATGTTTGCCAGAGGTGCCATGGGAAATCCTTTTATATTCACAAAAACAATTTCTCTATTAAAAGAAGGACGCTACGAGGAAATTCCATATTCCGAAAGAGTCAAAACAGGCTTTAACGAGCTTGAAATGCTTGCCCGAGATATTGGAGAAGAAACCGCCTGCCGCGACATGAGAAAAAGATTCTGTGCCTACTCAAAGGGCATTCCAAGCGGAGCAGAACTCAGAGCGCAGATTGTACACGCTTCTTCAATTGCGGAATACCACGCTATTTTTGATAGAGTTCTCTAACCGTTGTAAAATTCCCTTTTTGACATTAAACTTGAATTATGAGTATTATCCAGGCTATTTCCGACTTTTTTGAATCAATTTTTAAGCGTAACTCGCCGGAAGTTCAAAAAAAGCTCCAGATGCGCAAGCTTGAATCTGAATTAAGAAGCTACGAACCATTCATTTTTAAAAACGGAAGTCTTTTACCAAACTTTGCAGAAGCAATCCGACTCTTATACATAAATACAAAAACTCTCAACAATCTCCTGGAATCTACCATCGGCGGAAACGATGTTCCACGCTCCAAGAGATTTGAAGCCCAGCTAGTTCTGACAGGTTTTTCTCCAGAAACCCAGCAGATTATCGACAACCTTGCCTACGAAGAACGAAAGAAGGAACTCTATTCCAAGACCAGCATGACCACTTCTCAGATTTATGACATGCAGCATAAAAATCTGGACAAAGTTCTCAAAGAATTGAATACACAAACTTTTGCACAAATCGACAAAACACTCATTACCCTGCACCAGCTTGCCGATTTATGCCGTTTCAATTTTGTAACTGCCCTACAGGTTTTTGACCCTAACTTCATTTCTGCAGATTTGCGTTATCAGCCTTCTTATAAAGAAATCCCTGTAGGTCAGATTACCAACATCCTCGAAGATCTTTACTACCAGATGAACGGTCTTGTGCTTACCAATTCTATTAATAATGCAGTTATCGCTCTTGCCAAACTCAAAAATAACGGCGGAAATCTCTACGACGAAGAATCCCTTACTGAAAACCTCAAGAAAATCGCTTATGTCATCAATCACATTATTTCCCCAGAAAAACTCAAGCTTTTGATTTGTTATGCCAAGGCAGACATAAACTACACTCCAAATTCTGTAAGCTACAAGGAATCTGCCAAGAAGAATTTTGCCGACATGCTTCAGGCCAAATTTAAAGCCGACGAAGCCCGCATCAAAACAGAAATGAAGAACGAAAACATCCGCGCAGAAGTCGAAATTCTTTTTGGTTCTCAAAACCTCCTCAGCGTAAACGGCTACAACGAAGCTATAAATACAAAACTCGCTTCTGAAACCCAGCTGGCTTTTCTCTGGATTTTACCAATTCAGATTCTAAAAACCTTTGTCGAAGCATATCTTTCAAGTCCAATCCGTTCCCTCTTAAACGATATTGTAATAGAAGGCTTCTTTAACAACCCTCAGTTCAAATCTGATTTCTCCGATGACATCTACGCCGCCCTCAACGTTTCTTCTACCCTCGAAGAATTTGAACATTCCTTTGACAAGGGACAGAAATACGACGTTTCTCATATCGAAGGCTACCTCCGCGACAGTCACAACGACCCGGACTTCTTTAAAAAGCTTGAAATGATGATTAACGGAATCAATGCAGAAGCAAGCAAACTCATCACCAGCCAGGTACACGTTTTGAATGTACTTAACCGCCACATCGAAGCCCTTCTCGCCGATTCCAAAAAACCTAACTGTGAAATCATATCAAACCTTAAAGTTTTGATGATGTCTTCCCGAAATAGAGATAACACCGATTTGCTTGAACAACAGTATCCTCGCTGGTCAACTTTTTTTGATATTATGAAAAACTATGCTATAATGACAGCATAGAGTCCCCACAGTTTTATAAGGAAGAAAGAATGGAGAATAGTAGATACGACACAAATAAATTACAGGAACTCACCGCAAACTACGAAAAGCGTATCTACGACCTTGAGCAATTGCTGGATATTTCGCGCTCTTTCTCCACAACCCTTGAAGGTTCTAAACTTCTGGACTCAATCACCTTCTCCTGCATGGCCCAGATGCATGTTACCAACGCAGGTATTTTTGTTCTCGACCTTTTGAACTCAGAATACTTTGAATTACAACTCAAACACCAAACAAAGGAACAAGAAGAAAAATTTAAGATTGCCTTTGACGACCCGATTGTAAATGTCCTGGTAGAAGAAAAGCGTCCAGTTCAGCTGGACTATCTTTTGCTTAGATGTACCGACAGCCCAGCAATCCCAATGCTCAAATCCCTCAATCCGACACTTATTGTTCCTCTTATTCTAAAAAACCACATCAACGGAATTTTATATCTCGGAGAACGCTTTTTGCTGGATCCTGATGCAGACATCGCCTATTCCGATTACGAAAAAGACCAGATTTTGAATATTGCAAGCCTTGCTGCAATTTCTATCAATAATACAGCTTTGATTGAACGCTCATCTACCGATATGATGACTCACTTAAAGCTCAAATACTTTTTCTTTAATGTACTTTCTGAAAAACTGGACATCGCAAACAGCCAGCACCTCCCACTTTCTGTAATGATGTTCGATATCGACTTCTTTAAGCACTTTAACGATACCTACGGACACGAATGCGGAGACTACGTTCTCAAGCAGGTTGCCCATCTCATCAAATCCAACCTCCGTGACGAAGACCTTGCAAGCCGCTACGGAGGAGAAGAATTCACTGTTCTCCTAACAAATACCAAGAAAGAAGTTGCAATGGCAATCGCAGAACGAATCCGTACAAGCATTGCAAGTCACGACTTTGTGTACAACGACCAGCATATGCGTGTTACAATTTCTGTAGGGGTTGCCGTTTACGATTACAAGACAAATCCAATCACAGTTCCTAAAAACCTTGTAAATCAGGCCGACCAGGGACTCTATATGTCAAAGCACAATGGACGAAACCGAGTCACATATGCTCCTCCTTCTTTAGTCACAAACCTTGAAGAAGAAAATAATGCTAAATAAGCGCCTGTTTTTTTCACTTTTTTTATTAGCAGCATTGCCAGTTTTTTCTCAAACACCAGATTTTACTAACCGCATTATTGTCGATATGTGGGGCGAACTTGATGCCTACCCGGAATCCACCGAGGCTCAGGATTTAACTCTCGAACCCTTTGATTATTCCATCAGCAGAGTAAAGGCCGTAAGTGAATTTCTCATAAATGGAATGATTTATGGCTGGAACTTTTATTACACCCCACAGGACAAAGCAAGAAATGTCCAGGAATACTTTGAAAGCGAACCTATAAATAATGTGGATTTTACTCTGACACCAATTACTTATCGTTCTCCCATCGTATTAGAAAACAAAATGCATGCCTGGGCCGAATACGAACGAACAAAAAAACAGCTCTGGACCTACAAACAATGGACATCAATCACTACCAAGAAAGCCCAGGGAAGAGGCTACGGCAAAGTTTCTGATGGTTTTGACGGAATCATCAATGCAACCAACAACGCAATTATCGATGCCCTCCGCACTTACTACCGCCCGATAATTAAAAACAAACCAAAGGAAATCGACGGAAAAATCATCATCACCAAGGCCCCGCGCATCGGAATTGTTGAAGGGCAATACACGGTTGAACTTGATTTTTTTCTAGAAACGGATAGAATAATTAAGTACACACAATTTTAAAAAATTGTGACAGCAACTCTTAGGAGGCTCACTATGAAAAAATCAATAGCAATTCTTCTTTCACTTTTTGTTATTGCTGGTTCTGCATTTGCACAATCAACAGCATCGGCACTTCCTGAAGAAAAAGTAGACATTTCTGTAAAAACAATCATTCCTGAAAATCAGCATCTTCATCCAGAAGACAAAACAGGAAAGATTCGCATTGAATATATCCCAATGTCGAATGAAGCACGCATTTACTACACTTGTATGTATGTAACATACGATGAAGGTCGTGCTATGAATTCCGTTCTTGGTGTACTTGAAGATTTTACTAAACAGAATCAGTACATCCGTTACATCTACATGGAACAGGACAGAGAGAAGTTCTACAAGGACAACCGTGGAATTAGCTGGGCTCAGCGTTATTCACACGTAAGATTCGTTCGCTAAAAATTTATTGGTAAAAATATAAAAATAAAAATGGACATTTCAAACATCATCAAAAACCTGCACCCGCTCGAAGTAAAGGTGCTACTTAAGTATTCAGACAAGGATGACTTAACATCTGAAAAGCTGATTAAAGAATTGGATTACAAGGAAGGCCACGCAAATCAGGCCTTCTCTTGGTTGGCAGGCAAGAATCTGTTAAAAGAAGTTGGACGCGTTCCTCA
>JAFNQK010000278.1 GCA_017386165.1 Treponema sp. | reverse complement strand
CCGCCTTGATAGCTTTCGCGACCAAAGAGGATTTTCCCCAACGGCGGGGCGAGATGATGGCGGTATTGGTAAGCGACACGAAGTTGCTCATCAAATGGGCAGTTTCGTCCGTCCTGTCGGTGAAATCAACGTCTTCAACAATCTTTCCGTATGCAAAGGGTATGTTCATCTTTTGAAATTTTCTGCAAATGTAATAAAATGATATGATATAAAATTATATGACGCCACAGCCTGCGCAGGCTTTATGTCCATAAAAAAATTCTTCTTCGTTTAATGTCTTTGCGTTAATCATTTTGCAGCCCCCTGATTAAGAGCGCCGTTCTGAACGCCCTCTGGAAGTCCAAGGAATTTTACTGATAAAGAGTTTTCTCCCGCAGCAATCTTAGCCAGTTCTTCAAATATTCCTTCAATTTCTTGAGTGGAAATATCCTTACCGCCAAGACCACCAATATAATTTACAGCTGGAATATCGAGATTTGATTTTTTGAGAACAGAATTTACATTAGTAAATACAGTTCCTTCTGCACCAAAAGAAATATCCTTTTCAAGAACTGCCACAGCCTTAACGTTTTGCAGCGCTTCCACAATTTCTTCATCCGGGAAAGGTCTCATATAGCGGATTCGTAAAAGGCCTGCCTTTTTTCCGCTGGCTCTAAGCTCGTCTACAACCTGAGTTACAAGTCCGCTTAAAGTTCCCAGAGTGATGATGACAAAATCGGCATCTTCAGTCTTGTATTTTTCAACTAGGCCTGTATATCGACGGCCAAAAATCTTTTCAAAGCGGTCTTCTGCTTCTTTTACTACTTTGCGGACATTAAGCATTGCCCTGTGTTCTTTGTATTTAAAGAAAGTATTTGTGTCAGGACCTGCAGAAAAGGCAAGATTTTTAGGGTGATTAAAATCGATTTTGTTGTCTGTAACAAATTCAGGCAAATACTGGTCAGCCTTTTCCTGTTCCGGGATTTCTACACTTTCATAAGTATGCGTAAGGGCAAAACCGTCGAGATTTACCATAAAAGGAGTCTGAACGTCCTTGTGTTCTGCAATATAATAAGAAAGAAGTGCAAAATCCAGGGCTTCCTGAGCATTCTTTGCATATCCCTGAATCCATCCGCTGTCCAAAAGGGCAAGACTGTCTCTCTGGTCACCGTAAATATTCCATGGAAGGGCTGTAGAACGGTTTGCGTTCATCATTACAATTGGAAAACGGCCACCGCTGGCATAAATAAGACATTCTGCCATGTACAAAAGCCCCTGACTGCTGGTTGCAGTAAAAGCACGGGCTCCTGTAGCACTAACACCCATAGCACAAGAAAGGGCTGAATGTTCTGATTCAACGTGAATAAAATCGCTTTTAAGGCTTCCGTCTTCTACAAATTCCGAAAGTTTTTCAACAACTACTGTCTGTGGAGTAATCGGATATGCCGAAATTACATCCGGACGGGCAAGCCTTACTCCGTATGCAAAGGCTTCATCACCTGAAAGAAAAAGTTTTTCTGCCATATCCTACCTCTCGCTTTCCATTTTTATAGATTCAAACTTACAGATTTTTGCACAGATTCCGCAGCCTTTACAAAAATCGTAATCAATTTTTATTTTTCCGCTTTCTTTATCCCGGCTTATAACTCCATCAGGACAGTACAAATAGCACTGGAGACAGCCTTTACACTTTTCTGTATCTACAATAGGGCGGATGTTTCGCCAGCCGGCATTTTTTGTTACAAGGTAGCCTGCTTCAAAGGCGGTTGCTTCCGGCACTTTATCAAAAGTTGTTGGTATTTCACTTCTCAAATAAGGTTTCATTTTTCACCTCCCGTTGTTGAGCCTGTCGAAACAAAAATCGCTTCTACCAGAGGAGTATTCTTTGCAGCCAGCTTTGGATTCATGTAAAGTCCGATTGCCTTTATGATTTCTTCTTTTGAAATAAGACCACTGATTTTTGCAAGAACTGCAAGAAGTGCCGTATTTGAAACAGGAATTCCTAAAAACTCTTTAGCAATGCTGTCGCCGTCAAAAGCCACAAAAGAATCCTCACTTGTACCTGCAATTTCTTTAAGTTCCTTTTCTGTCTTTTTTGTGTTTACGATAATTTTTCCGCCGGCTTTAATTTCTTTTAATGCAAAAGCTGAAAACAAAGTATCATCTAGAAAAACTACGTAATCTGCCTTTTTGATCTGGCTTCTGTCTCCAATTGCCTTATTGTCCAGTTTTGTAAATGCAAGAATTGGAGCTCCTCGTCGTTCCGGTCCAAAAGATGGAAAAGCCAGAGAATATTTATTATCGCCAATGTAAGAGGCACCCAAAAGCTTTGCTGCAGTAAAAGCTCCCTGTCCACCGCGGCCGTGCCACAAAATTTCTGTCATATTGTCCCCTGTGAGAAAGCTATTTTGTAGCTTCCCTATAAGTACAAGATATAATACGAGCATTATGACAAAAGGCACCTTTTCTGACTAATACAAGTTTTATATGCTGGGGTATAGATTTTTTTTATAGAGTGATACACCGTTTTTTTCTATCAGATTGATTGAAAAATAATTTGTTATTATAATTTCTACATTACTTAGTCAGGCATAAAGGAAAAATGTAAATTATGAAAAAATTATTCAATTCATTTGTTTTGGCTACAACTGTAGCAATGATTTCTGCAATTTGTTTTGCAGGATGTTCTGGATCTACTGCATTTGATGCATTAGAAATCAATGGCTCATCAGATTCACGCACAATCGATGAAAACACAAAAACAATCAGTTCAGACTTAAACCCTGGATATGGCAAGGCGGTTTTCTTTTCTGGAGATTTTAACGAAGGAAAAGACTGGACTGTTGCAATCCGCGGCGAATATGCAGACGGAAAATGGACTTGCAATGTAACTTCAAATAATGAAACTTTTGAATACAAAGCTCTTATTGGTGACTGGGACGCAGGTGAAACTGTTGAAGCAGAATATACAACTTTGAGAAAACTCGGAAAAGCTAATCAGCTTTCTGGATATCAGGGTATGCCTTCTAACACCTATTATTGGGATGCGGCAGAGATCAAATATGGCGAAGCCGTATATTTTAAGCACCATTTCAATTCTTTTGCTGTACGCGGAACATACAAAGATATTTACGCTCAGGATTACAGCCCTGTTATCTATAACTCATGGGTGTGCTATCTTAACGGCCAGTATTTTTACGCCTTCTACGGTGCAGAAGCTTATGTAGGTCCCTACGACCTGGGAGAAAAAATCTACCCAACCTTTACAACTCTCACCTGGGAAGCTGGTGAAAACCACCTCTACAAATAATATTTTATAGCCTGACTAAAAAAAAGGGGCTGCCCCAAAATAGCGGTGGTTTCTATACTTCGGTTTCTCTGTAACCGAAACTCAACCACCGCGCAATTTCTATACGGGCAGCCCTTTTACTATTAAAAGAATTATTTCTTTAAACGTTTATTTGCTTTTGTTGCCAGAGTTGTACCCAAAGACTGCAAAAGCTGAACAATCAGAATCAAAAGTAAAACTGCTAGAATCATTACCAGAGTCTTATATCTGTAATAACCATAGTTGATAGCAATTTTACCAAGTCCTCCCCCGCCTAAAATACCACTCATTGCTGTATAACCTAATACCGTAGTTATGGCAATTGTGGCATTAGAAATTAAAGAAGGAACACTTTCCGGAATCATAACCTTAAAAATAATCTGCAAAGGCGAAGCTCCAAGACTCTGTGCCATTTCAATTGTATTTGGATTTATTTCCCGAATACTGCTTTCAACAAGTCGAGCCACAAAAGGGAAAGCCGCAATTACAAGAGGAACGATAGTAGCCTTAGTTCCAACAACGGTACCCATCAAAAAACGAGTAATCGGAAACACAAGAATCATCAAAATCAAAAATGGAATCGAACGAAGAATATTAATAATTAGATTTAACACCCTTAAAATCCATTTAGGCACAGGGAGAATATTGTTTTCTTCACCTACGACCAGAAAAATCCCCAAAGGTAGCCCAATCACAAAGGCAAAAAAAGTCGACAAAAATGTTACATACAGAGTTTCCCAGATAGAAAGAAGAAACTGACTCTTTATGATATACCAGGTTTCCTGAAAAACTTCACTTGAAAAAATATTACTGAACATAATCCGTTATCTCCTGAGCCAGAACATCTGGAATTGTTTCTATAAACTTAATTGCATTTTCAGCTTCTTCCTGTGAGGCCAATTCAAGAATCATAGAACCGCTTCCGTTACCGTCAATTCGTTTTGTAGAAGCAAAAACAATATTTGCCATTATACCGGTCTTTACTGCCAGTTCTGCAACAATAGGACGAACAGCAGCTTCATGACCGTTAAATACTAATCGCAAAAACTTCTTCTGACTTCTTTCTTCGTCCTGAGAATGAACTTCTGTAAGGCTTTCTGATTCCGGATAAACAAGATGTTTTGCAGCATTGCTTTTTGGGCAGGAGAAAATATCCTGTACCTTGCCACTTTCTACAACCTCACCGCCATCAAGAATAGCTACCTTTGAACAGATGTTTTCTACAACATTCATCTGGTGAGTAATTACGATAACGGTAATTCCAAGCTTATTATTGATATCCCGGATTAAATCGAGAATTGCGTAGGTAGTTTTAGGATCAAGGGCACTTGTGGCTTCATCACAAAGAAGAACCTTTGGATTTGTAGCAAGGGCACGGGCAATGGCAACTCTCTGCTGCTGGCCACCCGACAACTGAGAAGGATAAGATAGTGCTTTATCTTTTAAGCCAACAAGCTCCAGGAGTTCAAGAGCCTTTTTTTCTGCCTCTGCTTTCTTTATTCCCTGAAGTTCAAGAGGGAAACAAACATTTTTAAGACAGTTTCTCTGTAACAACAGATTAAATCCCTGAAAAATCATGGTTACCGACTGCCGGATCTTTCTCAACTTCTTTTCTGATAAAGAAGAAATATCATCTTCGTCAATCAGCACCTGACCGCTTGTAGGTTTTTCCAGCATATTTATGGTGCGGACAAGAGTACTCTTACCTGCACCACTCATTCCGATTATGCCGAAAATTTCTCCATCTTCAATTGTAATGGAAATATTTTTGAGGGCGTCAACATTTCCGCCCTCAGTTTTATATGTTTTAGAAATATTCTTTAATTCAATCATATTTATTTAGTAAATACGCTCAAATCCTTCTGTTTTCCACCATAGATTCCAAATGGTTCAACATGTACACCAAGAACTGATACTATGTGAGTTCCGTTCTTAGCATTAAAATCATTGAGGTATGGAACATGCTGGAAGTAGTTTGCATCGATTTCACCGCTTTCTACAACATTGTTTGGCTGAATGTAATCTGTAAACTCAACAATCTTAAGATTAATTTCTTTTTCTTTAAGAATGTCTTTTGCAATTTCAAGGATTTCTGCATGTGGTGTTGGAGTTGCAGCTACAGAAATTGTTTTTCCCTTAAGAGAATCATAGTCGATATATTCATCATATCCGTCAGTTGTATCATTAACTACAGAAATTACAGCACCATCATATTTGTTGGTGATAAATTCTTTTACTTTTGAACTCTTAAGAGCAGCAACAAGAGCCTGAACAACAGGTTCATTTTCGCGGCCCTGTTTTACAGAAAGGATATTTACATATGCAGAAGAAGAACCTTCTACAGCAAGTGCATCACGACTAGGATTAAGATTTGCACCAAGAGCATAGTTTGAATTGATAAGTGCATAGTCAACATCGCGGCGAACATTTGGAAGCTGAGCGGCTTCTGCTTCTACAAACTTAATGTTATATGGATTGTCTTTGATGTCGATTGGAGTTGCCTGAAGGCCTTTTCCACCTTTCAAAGTAATATAGCCCAAATCCTGCAACAAAAGCAAAGCACGAGCTTCGTTTGTTGGATCATTAGGAATTGCCACTGTAATCTTTTTAGCTTTTGGCTTTGCCACTGCAGAACCAACCAATACCGATAAAACCAATAAAATAGAAATTATTTTTTTCATATAAGCCTCCGTTCCTGTGCTTTATTTGATGTCTTAGTTATATAAAAAATCTATAGATTAATCTAATATAACTTTTTTATTTTTTGTTATAGGTTTTAAATATAGCACAAGGTTCTTAACTTTACAAAAGAAAGGCTGCCCTCCCTCCAAGGCAGCCAGAAAAACTCTCCTTTATTTTATTAGAATGTTGCAGCAATCTTGTACTGCCAGCTGAATGGAATATTCAAGCCTTTATATCCGGTAGCATCATCAAAGAATACCCTTACACCAGCTCTAAAGGTTCCAGCCTTTTTAGTCTTATAATCAAAGTATGGATATACTGTAAACGAAGTCAAAGAAGAATCAGCAGTCAGGGAATGATTTACAGTAAAGGCACCGTTCAAGTCAAAATAATCATTAAGAACATAGTGTGCTCTTACCTTTGAATACACAGGAATTCCCTGGGCAAGCTCATCATATGCATCTGTTGCTGCATTATAACTTGAACGGTTATTCAAACCAATCAAAAGATCCCCGTACAATTCAAGTCCGATATCTTCAAACTTATATCCCGTACTTGCCTGAATCAAATTCTGTGTTGCCTGTATGTAAGTCGCATCCACATTGTTATATGTGTATCCAACATTAAAAAGCAGATTTTTAACAAGATTAAGTCCAAAGTATCCGCCCAGGCTGAAGGATTTTTCTGTAACATCCTGTGCAGTAACCCCAACAACAAAAGCATCCTTCAAGAAAAACTGTGCACCAAAATTCAAATCCAGTCTTGAAATACTACCAAAAGCACCTGCAACAGTAACACCAAAGTCCTTTTCTTTCGAGGTAAAGTTCAATACAACGCCGGCACCATTATCATCTGCAAGTTTTCCGTGAACAAGGTAATCATCAATTGCTCCAAGATATGCTCCCGATGTAGTCCATTTCCAGAAGAACTTATTTCCGCCGATAACATTCAGCCAGTCAAAAGGTCTGAAATTAACATATCCCTGAACACTTGGAATATAACCAGCATCTCCCGATACATTTAGTCGAACTCTTGAATCTATATGTTCCGAAGCAAAGTCAAGCTGCACTCTGTCACCCACAATTGCAGTTACCTTTGTCCCGTCATTAGCAAATTTCAAAAAATCGCTTGTTCCAACATTATCGCTGTTACCACCAAAGGTGTTTGTAAGCGAAACCGACTGTGCAGCAAGACCTGCTACTGCACCCAAAACCAATCCAAAGAAAACAACACTTCTTTTCATATATAACCTCACGCGGCGAAACCCAAAGCTTCTCCTTGAGCTTTGCGTCGCCATATAATTTAATGTTCAGCCGGCAAGTTATGTTACGGTTCTCTCCAAATCCGCAATGATCAACCGGCTGACATGTGAAGTTATACAAAATATCAAAAAAAAATGATAATACAAGATTTTTATGTTTAGAAATAACTTTTTTATATAAGATTCAAAACTCTTTCTGCGTTTTTATAGGCAATAAGCTCCCGTTCAGCAGAACTAAGAGGAATACGGTTAAACCGTTCAACTTCTTTTACCGGGTTCCACATAGGAAAATCCGATCCAAAAAGTCCGTTTTCTGCGCCATAAATGTCGATATAACTTTTGAGTTTTTCAGGAGAAAGAAAATAAAGACAGCTTGAAATGTCATAATAAAACCGCTGGCCCTTAAGAATATAAACAGCCTCTTCAAAAAGAGACCAGCCCCCAAGATGAGCTGCAATCACATTTAAGCGAGGAAAGGTTTTAAGAACTTTTTTTAACCGTTCAGGATGAGAAAGATTTGAAACAGGATCCCCGCAGTGAAAAAGAACCGGGATTTTATCCTGGAGATAGTCATAAAGCGGGAACAATCTTTCATCATCAATTGCAGTTTTCTGCTGGTCTGAATGAAATTTAATCCCTTTAAGCCCATTTTGGATTATATAATCAGTTTCTGATAAAAACCCCTGTTCTCCAAGGTCTACATGAAGAGTCCCAAATCCAAAAAATTCCTCATGTTTTTTTACTTCATCAAGAATAAAATTGTTTATGCTTCTGACATTTTCTGCCTTTGTCGCAACAGGCAAAAGCACAAACGAAGAAATACCTGCCTCCTTACCCTTTTCCAGCAGCAAAGAAGAAGTACCTTCCATTCCTTCTTTAAAGAATAGTACGCACACACAGCCTCGGCTGCCTTTTTTGCAATTTTTTCAGGATATATGTGCGTATGAAAATCGATTATCTTCATTTTATTTTTTACTTTTTGCTTACTTTTTTAACAGCCCATTCACCGAGAGCAGTAATTCCCTGTACCAATACAATAAGAATCAGTACACAGATAACCATTATTTCACTCTGATAACGCTGATAACCATAGCGGTAAGCAAGGTCTCCAAGTCCGCCGCCACCAACAAGACCGGCCATTGCCGAAAATCCAAGAATTGTTACAGTTGTTACAGTGATATTTCTTACCAGGCTAGGAAGTGCTTCCGGAACCAAAATCTTTACGATAACCTTTGCCTTGCTGGCACCAGTAGAAATAAATGCTTCGATAACCCCCTTTGACACATCGCTAAAGCTAGCTTCACTCAATCGGGCAAAGAAAGAAACCGCTGCAATGCTGAGTGGTACAAGAACCGCTTTAGAACCGATTTTTGTTCCAACAATCAATTTTGAAAGCGGCAAAAGCAACACCATCAAAATCAAAAACGGAATGGACTGAATAATGTTGATGATTGCACCAACAATTTTATTAACAACCTTGTTTCTTACAAAGAGCGGATTTTCTGTTGTATACAGAACAAGCCCGATCAAAGTTCCAAGAATAATTCCGATAACAACGGAAATGATTACCATGTAAAAAGTCTGTCCCAGCGAAACTAAAATATCGCCTTTAACTTTCAAGATACTCTGAATCATACTTTCACCTCCACCCTACAAAGCCTTTTCAAGTCTAAAGATTCGTTTTTCAAGTTCTGAAATAACCTTATCAACATCTTTCTGGTCACCATTAAAGGTAACAAAAAGGATTCCCAAAGGTCTTGAACTAATATATTCGATTTTTCCATGGAGGATATTAAACTGAACCTTATTCTGAGCAGTAACCTCTGACAAAATGCTTTCTGTAGCACCATCGCCCTTATAAGTCAGTTTATAAATATCACCCTTAATATTCTGTTTAATTTCTTCCGGGAGCTTAAAGTTTTCACCGTGCTTTAACAATTCCTTGGTAAATTCTGCCTGAGGATTTGTAAACACTTCGTATACTTCGCCCAACTCAACAACTTCGCCGCTTTTCATTACGGCAACACGATTACAAATCGATTTAATTACATCAAGCTCATGTGTAATAATTACAATTGTAACCCCAAGCTTCTCATTTACTTCTTTAAGAAGCTTAAGAACCGACGCTGTTGTTTCAGCATCAAGAGCACTAGTAGGCTCATCACACAAAAGAATCTTTGTGTTGTTAGCAAGAGCACGGGCAATAGCAACACGCTGCTTCTGACCACCGCTCAACTTTGAAGGATAAACATCCTTTTTGTCACTGATCTTTACAAAATCTAAAAGTTCATCAACTCGTTTTTCAATATCCGGTTTCTTCCAGCCAGCATCTTCCAGACTGAAGGCAATATTTTTAAAAACAGTCTTACTTTCAGCCAGATTAAAGTGCTGAAAAATCATTCCTACATTTTTACGCAAATCGTGCAAGCCCTTATGCTTAAGTTCTTTTACGCTTACACCATCTACTGTAACCACCCCATCGGTGATTTTCTGGAGCTGATTGATAGTTCTGAGCAAAGTACTTTTTCCTGCTCCACTACCCCCAGCGATACCAAAAATATCACCATCCTCAATCTTGAACGAAACATTCTTAACGGCATTTACCGCATGTTTTCCGTCCTTAAAGCTTACGCTTACATTATCAAAATTAATCATTCCAATTTCCTTTTCTTAAAGGCTTTACGCATTATTTTGCATAATCAACAGGTCTACCAAATGCAACGTACTGACCTTCTGGATTTTCAATAATCTTTCTAAATCCGTCTGAATGTACAATCTTGTAGATTTCTGTTGAAAAATCCTTTTCAAAATCTTCTGTTCTTACAGCGATTACATTAAAGTAACCTGCTCCGAGCTGTTCGTTATAAACAGCATCGCTAAGCTTAAGACCTGCGCTCATTGCGTAGTTTCCGTTGATAATTGCAGCATCAACACTGTCCAAAACGCTTGGCAAGATTTCAGCATTTACTTCTTTGAAAGTAAAGCCTTTTGGATTTTCACTGATATCTTTTACAGTTGCCTTGCTTGCATCAATTGAAGGATTCAATTTAACGGCACCAGTCTGAGCAAGAACTCTAAGAGCACGGCTCAAGTTTGTATCATCATTAGGAATTGCGATTACAGCACCCTTCTTTAAGTCAGAAATAGAATCTGCTTTATCAGAAAAGATACCCATTGCAGCAGTTGGGATTTCTGTAAGATAAGAAAGCTTCAAATTGTGATCAGTTGAAAACTTCTTAAGATATGTTGAATGCTGGAACACATTTACATCAATTTCTTTTTCTGCAAGGGCAATGTTTGGCTGAACATAATCAGAAAAATCAACAAGCTTGATTTTATAGCCTTTCTTTTCAAGTTCAGGTTTAATTCCTTCTACAAACATATCACCGTAAGGACCAGCACATACGCCAACACGGATTAAATTTTCATTTGATTTCTGGCATGAAACTAAAAGACCACCAAAAAGTGACAACACAATTGCAAACGCAGCAAAACCATTTTTTTCATATATAACCTCACTCGCCTTTTTTACACCCGTAAAAAAGGCACATAAATAATATTCAAGCCGGCAAGTTATGCAGTGCCTCAAGGCACCCCTTCAACCAACTTGATATCGGTTATACAAAAATAATTGATTATTGCCTAATATAAGTTTTTTATGCGGAGATATAGATAAATTTTATTACTTGGATTCAAGAGTTAAAGAAACTTCTTCTGATTCTTCATACCAGTAATGAGGTTCTGGACAATCTTCATCATCACTTTCTACTTGATGATAAACAAGTTCTCTTAAATCATATAAATTGTCAAACTTCTTAACAGTAAAGCATTCTTCAACATATTCATTAGTATTTTTTCGTACCACGAAATCTGGAGTATTATTAAAATCATAGTCTCTCATATGTGGGTACAAGACAAAATCATAATCAGCAAAAACTGAATCATAATCACTGCAATAAAATTTTAAAAAAGTGGCAGATAAATTCAGATAACTGTATTTGTCACAAATTCTTACAAACTCTTCGTTTTCATCAGTTGTTAATGATACTACATCCTGCTCAGAAAAATTAAACTTCTTTGCTATCTTTTTGTCTACTTTTCCAGTATTTGTTTTCTCTATTTTAGAAATATAATTTTTTTCAACTTCATATACGATAAGTTTTTCATCATTGCGTTCAAAACAGTCTATATAGGATTCTTTTCGACTAAGAGTATCATAATAATCCCTGCTGATATAAGCGCCGCGATATTGTTTTTGAACAGAAGGTATTTTGTATTTCTGCACAGGTATTATCACATCTTCAATTAGATATAAAGTTAATCCAAATATAATCAAAAGAGAGATTAACATATTAATCGAATTAAGAACTAAACCTGCAATGCTTAATCCTTTTATTCCACCTTTTTGACCATTTTTCTTATTTTTATGTCCCTGAACTAATTCAACAATTGCAAAAATAAAGCCAACAAAGGTTGTTATTACAAACAAAGAAAGAGAAACTGAACTGGATATATCACCGTCTATAACTCCGATCCCCAGAATGACAATTGCATATGAAACAAAAAACAAACAAAATGAAATAATCGAAAAAGCTTTTAATGTTTTAGAAGTCACTTTTTAATCCTTAAAAAAACAGGCAGCCCTCCTATACCAGAAAGGCTGCCCAATAATAATCTTAATTATTTTTTAATTGCGTACATACCAACCAATTCAGGAAAGTCGTAATTCTGTTCAACAAAGTATCTCAAGTCAAAGTCTTCGTGAGTTACAACTACAAGAATTGTTGCATGTTCTGCAAGATAATCAGAAATTACCTTCATTACATGAAGACGGGTATCAAAGTCGATATGTGCAAAAGGTTCATCCAGCAAAAGGATATCCGGCTTGCTTGTAAGGGCACGGGCAATATCCATACGCTTCATTTCCCCAGAAGAAAGCTGCTGAGGATATGAATCAAGATGATCTTTTGTAAGACCAACCTT
>JAFNQK010000277.1 GCA_017386165.1 Treponema sp. | reverse complement strand
GAACAACGATAAGCTGTAATTCATATTATATATGCGAAGAGCTTTTAAAAAGAAACTCTGACTTCAAGATTGTGTGGTGCTGTAATAATCCAGAGAGTTTCAATCCGTTTAACGAACAGGATGTTACCTTTGTAAAATTCAATTCACTCAAATATATAATTGAACTGATGACAAGCCACATTCTGGTTAACAATGCAAGTTTTCCAACTTGGATTCCTTTTCGACTCAAAAAACAGGTCTTAATTGATACTTGGCATGGCGGTGGAGCATACAAAAAATTTGCCGCCAGTGAAATAAATACGAAGGAAGTTGTGGAGAGAGAAAGAATTTCTGCACGAAACACAAGTTATTTCATCTCAAGTTCAAGAATTTTTACAGATGTCATGAAAGATTCCACCTTTGTGGAAGAATGGAAATTTCTACCGATAGGAATGCCAAGAAATGATATTTTCTTCAATAAAGAAAAATACTTAAAAACTGCTGATAAAGTCAGAATAGACTGTAGTTTTAATAAAGAGGATTTTCTTGTTCTATATGCTCCCACATATAGAGGTTCAAGCTTAAACAGTACATCATTTGATACGGAACTGGATACAGAAAAACTAAGGTCTGCAATTAAATTAAAGTACGGCAAAAATCCTATAATTGCATATAGAGGACACTACTTTAACTCTGAAAATGGAAATCATTCTTTTGATAGGGATTTATCTTCTTTTCCTAATATGCAGGAACTTTTGTGCGCTGCCGACATGTTGATTACTGACTATTCTTCTTCCATGTGGGATTTTTCCTTAACCGGAAAACCTTGTATTCTTTATTGTCCCGACATTAATCAGTATAAAAAAGACAGAGGATTTTACACGGAACCTGAAACCTGGGGATTTTCGATTGCAGAAAATAATGATGAATTAAAGCTGGCTATCGAGAATTTTAATCAGAATGAATATGAATCTGCTGTAAAGAAAAATCATGAATATTTTGGAAGCTATGAAAAAGGACATGCATCTGAAGCGATTGTAGATAAAATTTTACAGCTTTTTTAAGTTGGTTAAAACATGTTGAGGGATAAACCAAAGTTCTTTTTGATAGGAAGTCGGTATGAATATAAATACAGTAGCCAAGATGAATAAAATTTCACTTACTCTTTCAAAGTGTTTCTACAAAGTAAAATGGTTCACACCAGGGCGTTGGATCGGGTTTTTCAGGCAGAAGAGGTGCCTGTCTATTTTAGAAAAAGAAGGAAGGAATTTGCTGTTAAAAGAATACAATTATGAAAATTTGTCGTTAGCATCGAATATGGTTTTTGTAATGTGGTATCAGGGATTTGATAACTTACCTGAAGTAATCGAAAAATGTCTTGTTAGCATAAAGGAAAATCTGCAAGGAAAAAAAATTGTTTTAATCTCCAGAGAAAATGTAGGACAGTACGTTGATTTACCAGACTATATTTATAAAAAAGTTGATGAAGGAAAAATTTCAAAGACGCATTTTTCAGACGTTATCAGAGTGGCCCTTCTTTATAAATATGGAGGCACTTGGATTGATGCGGCGGCATTTATAACAAAAAAAATTCCAGATGATTATTTTAATCATATTTTTTATAGCCCCAGTGGAATCCATTCTGAAATAAAAAAAGATTTTAGGTATCTTTTTCAAAAGACGCCTGGCTGGAATATTAGTTTTCAGGGAAGCTGTAAGAAATCGTTTCCACTTTATGAATTCCTTTACAATTTCTATATAAAGTGGTTCGAAAAATATGATGTTGTTGTCGATTATTTTCAGACAGATTTTTTGATTTCATTATTTTTAAAATATAATGAAAGATTTAGGATTATAATCAATGAACAAAAAATAAATAATACAAGAGAATTTGATCTTGCTCTTATGATGAATAAAATCCTGTCGAAATCGACAAGACGGGAAGTTGATAAGCTGTTGTCTGAAAACTGCATTCATAAATTGACTTACAAAAAAAATTGGCGGCGTTGCATTAATGGAAAGCAGACAGTTTATGATTATACAATATTCGACAATTTACAATCATGAGTGTTATCTAATATAGTTCATGGGAGGATAAAATGAAGTGTCCATCAAAAATTCTAGGAATGGCTATTGTTTGTTTTTGGTTTATGTCTTGCATTACAGAAGGTTCCGTCCGACGGGAATTGAGTGTTGTTCCTGAAAAGAAATTGGAATTTAGGGATAATTTCATTCAAAATCAAGAAGAAAACAAGCGTTTTTCGATTGCCATTATTCCGGATAGTCAGGGCTACTGTCACTATGCTCCGCAACATTTTTCGTTTTTAAGCTATCCGGAAAGTTACTGCGAGATATTTTACAGACAGACAAAGTTTATTGCTGAGCACTCTATACAAAATGGAGGGGATTTTTCTTTTGCGATTCATGTAGGAGATTTAATTCATGATGCCATGAAGTTAAAAGGTGAATGGCTTATGGCTGATTTGTGCATGAAAAATCTGAAAGATCAAATTCCTTTCCTTGTTGTTCCAGGTAACCATGATTATGACAAAAAACTTTCTAAATCTACAACGATAGATGGCAGTGCGGCTTACAATTCATATTTTGGTCCCGATTCCGAATATTTCAAAGGAAAGAAATGGTATGGAGGGTCGTCTGCCGAAGGAAGAAATTCTTATGCAACTTTTGAGGCCTGCGGTTATAAATTCCTCGTCCTGGGATTGGAGATAGACCCTTCCGACACTAGTCTTGAATGGGCGCAGGATGTAATTGACCAGCATAAAGGTTGGCCTACCATTTATGTGACTCATGAGTTCTTGCATGCAACTCGCAGGAAAGATGGGGAGAAATGGAAAAATGCCCGTTATGTAAATGATGACTCACGAAAAGATCTGCCTCACAATTCTCCATTGGACCAGTGGAAAAAGTTCATCTCAAAAAACGATCAGATTTTTATGGTTGTTTGTGGGCATTCCTCTTTAAAAGATTGTGGCAGTGCTCTTCGTGTGGATAAAAATGCCAATGGAAATACTACGTATTCTATCTTAAGTGATTATCAGGATGCGGATACATATATGGAAAGAAATGGTTACCATCCGTCGGTAAATATTTTTTGCGGTGACGGTTGGATGACGATTCTTGATTTTGATTTAGACAAAAAAAACATACACTTATCGACTTATTCCACTGAATTTGATGAATATAGATATGACAACTATGCAGACTTAGACCTACCCATCAACTGGGACTGGGACAAACGATTTGTCCTAGTTGAGTGATTTTGGTGCCGTTGGATTAAAATGCCCGTCAGATGTGTAAGCAGAACTCATTTGTGACAGGCATATTTTATGATATTGAATCAACTGCCGAAATATCCAAACAGAGAAACTTGCAAAAAATTAAAAGTTGTTTTTCAATTACTATGATGATGGAGATTTAAAATGAAAATAAAATTAATCGTTGCTGCACACAAAAAATATCAAATGCCTGAGGATTCGCTTTACCTTCCACTTCAAGTTGGTGCGGAAGGAAAGGAAGATATCGGTTATGAAAAGGATAATTCTGGAATAAACATATCTGCAATGAATCCCTATTACTGTGAACTGACAGGGCTTTACTGGGCCTGGAAAAATCTTGATGCAGATTACATCGGGCTTGTTCACTACCGTCGTTATTTCTCACTTGCGAAAAGAATTCCCAAAAGTGAAAGTGAAAAATTTAGCAAGGTACTGACAGTCGAAGAGGCGGAAGAGCTTTTGAAGGGAAATGACATCATTCTGCCAAAGATCCGGAACTATTACATTGAAACAATTTACAATCATTATAAACACACGATGTATATTGAACCCTTAGATTTGACTGGAAAAATCATCCAGGAAAAATATCCTGAATATTACAAGGAATTCGAAAATCTCAAACACACAAAGAAAATGCATGCCTTCAACATGTTTATAATGAAAAAAGAACTGCTTAATCAATATTGCACTTGGCTTTTTGACATACTTGGTGAACTTGAAAAAAAAGTTGACTACAAGCAGTACGATTCATTTCATGCAAGATTTTTCGGACGAATTTCGGAACGTCTTCTGGACGTATGGCTTAAGACAAATAAATTGAGCTACAGGGAAATTCCGGTGATTGATATGCAGCATATCAACTGGTTCAAAAAAGGATTCTCATTTCTCCGTGCAAAAATTACGGGAAAGAAATACAGCAAAAGTTTTTAACGCTTTCGATTATTCTGAGTCTACTGTGCATCATGAGTGTTACATATTGTATCGGAGTCGGTGTTGGTACCAAACGGAGTCTTAATAAAGGACGGCGATGTCGAATCAGCCGTAAAAGCAATCAAGGCTCTGTTTGAAGACAAAAAGCTTTTGGATTCAAAAGGAACAGCTTCTCTTGAAAAATATAAAAAATCGCTAACCCTTGAAAAAATGTGGAAGGATTACGAAACGCTTTATATGAACATGCTTAAGTGAGCCTAGTCGCAAGCAAAGCTTGCTCTTCAAGTTTTTACTTGGTCGCAAGGCTCCCATTTTCCACTTCGTGGAAAAACGTAAAAACTTGCAACCTAATTTACATCCATTCTTTCCAATTCCGCCAGCACCATATCCAAGGGGGCTCGTCGCAAGCAAAGCTTGCTCTTCAAGTTTTTACTTGGTCGCAAGGCTCCCATTTTCCACTTAGTGGAAAAACGTAAAAACTTGTAGCCTAATTTACATCCGTTCTTTCCAACTCTGTCAGCACCATGTCCAAGGGAGCTCCCATCTGTTGTGCCGCAGTCTCCACAGGGACATTGTAGTTCCGAATCAGAACAAGGGCTGCTTCCACGGATTTTTTATAGATGCCTCGTTCTATTCCCTGGCGGACTCCCTCTTCGAACGCAATGTCTTTTTCTTCGTCTATAGTCTGCTGCCAAGTCATATAAATCTTCTTCCACTCCATGTTTAATTTGGCGAAGTTAACTTTTTCATCGATGGTCTTGGTGAGGTCGTTTTCTGCCTCGTGTCCTGCAAGAAATTTGAAAAAATTTTTCTCTTCGTCGTTTTCCATTTTAGCATAGTCCGACGCATTGAAAAAGACCTTGTACGCTCCGTCGTTCAGTTTTATTTTGTCATCGGCACGGCAAGTATTTTCAAAAAAAT
>JAFNQK010000276.1 GCA_017386165.1 Treponema sp. | reverse complement strand
TATTTGAGTGGGTAATGCATTCTATGAAAATTGTACCTGCTCAGAAATATATTGTTGCTACCGATTACGATTCTTACGATATATTAAAACCTCTTGCTGTAAATTCCGGGTGGGAAATTATTGCCGGACCTTTACAGGATGTTCTTGAACGATACTGCATGGCTATTAGACAAACTGATTGCCGGACTGTTCTCCGTGCTACCTGCGATAATCCATTTTTGTTTTATGAAGCTGCAATTTCACTGGTAGAAGAATATTATCACCAGAAAACCATCGGAAATGTTGATTACATGACCTGGACAGGACTTCCTCACGGTTCCGGAGTAGAAGTTTTTGACGCACAATCTCTTTTAAATGCTGCAACTCTTACAGATAATCCCTATGACCACGAACATGTAGGACCTGCAATTTACAATCACAAAGAAAAATTTACTTCTTTATTTTATAAGGCACCACAGAGATTTTATTTTCCTGATTACAGAACAACAATCGACACTCCATCTGATTATAGACGGGCTGTTTCAATTGTAAGCAAATTATCCAACGGAGTTTGTCCTTCTGTTCCTTATACAACTGAACAGATTATTTCGGCAGTTCAGGATCCTAAGGTTCACGATACAGTTTTATTTTTTCCGATTATCAAAAAAGGATATGGAACTGGTCATTTAAGAAGATGTCTTTCTGCCGCTTTGGAAAGCGATTCTTTTATTTATGTTCCTGAAGACTGTGATTTAAGGGAATGCAACCTCCTGCTGTCAGAATATCTAGAAGCTGGATTAAAAGAATACCAGATTGTAAGAAAATTTCCTGAGCCAAATGAATATGCCCTTATTGCAACTGATTGTTTTGTTGCAGAAAAAGAGCTTTTAAAAAAATTAAGCGAGCTTGCAACTCTTGTTTCCATCGATGAAGGTTCTGCTTATACAGAATATTGTGACTACCTTCTTGATATAATTCCATCATATAATATTGAAAGAGAAGCAAATTATTCACAGACAGAATTTATAGATAAGCCAATAAAGAGAAAAAACTGCCATCCTGAAACTTTTGAAAAAGTTCTGATTGCATTTGGCGGCGAAGATCCTTCTAATCTCACTTTACCTGCTGTCAATTATTTTTCTACAATTTGTAAATCAGTGACGGCGGTTTCTTCAAAAGAAATAAAATTGAATCCCGATGTTACAAATGCTTTGGTTATTCCTCCAGTTGTAAATCTAAAAGAAAAACTCTGGGAATATGATGTTGTTGTAACTCACTATGGATTGACTGCCTTTGAAGCCGTTTGTGCCGGTTGTGCTGTAATTCTTGTTTCTACAACTAAATTACACGAGAATCTTGCAAAAAAATATGGATTTTTGTGTTTGAGCAAATCGGACTTGGAAGCAAAACCTTCTGATTCGATATTTGAAAATAAAGAAATTCTGTTTCCAAAAATGTTTTCTCAGGATAAAAATCAGAATCTTGGTGATTTTATTAGAGAACTTTCGCATGGAAAAAAACTTATTTGTCCGGTTTGTCAGGAACGAACACAAAACTTTGATACAGTTATTTCCCGAATTAAAGAAAGAACTTTCAGACGCTGCTCAAAATGCGGAATCATTTATATATCATGGAACGGTGTCCCCCAGCGAAAATATGAAAAAGAGTATTTTGCAGAAAGCTATAAAAAACAATACGGAAAAACCTATCTCGAGGATTTTGAGTCAATTAAAAAACTCGGAATTCGACGTATGGCAGAGATTAATGCCATCGCAAAAGTAAACCGTTTCTCAAATCCAACTGTC
>JAFNQK010000275.1 GCA_017386165.1 Treponema sp. | reverse complement strand
CCGGCTAAAATCAAGCCGTTAGGTGTCTGTCCGAGAGTTAGAATTCGGGGGTTTTCAAAGCCGTCTTTTTGTCCCAGCCACTGTTCGATTCTACCATTTCTAATAAAACAGACTCCGTTCCCGGTACCGCCTGCGATTGTACCGTCAGCCAGTTCTGTAACAACTCTAAACTGATATCCCTGTCCAAAGGTAAGAACTGTCCCATCTGTTTTGGCGCATAAAAGTCCCTGCTGTTTTGTGGCAATCCACATGGCTCCGTTTTTTGCAATATAAAGACAGCGGACGCGTACTCCGGTAAGCCGTTCTGTCAGGGCATTGCGCAAAATATTATCAGATTCGCCTCTTAAAGCTTTTAAACCGTCGTCGGTAGCAAAATAAAGATTGCCCATAAACTTGGCGGTGGAGTTTACAACAGAACTAGGAAGTCCACTTGAAGCGTAGATTTCTGTAAAAGAAGTTTCACACAGTTTTAAAAGTCCCAGGCGCGAAGAAGTAAACCATAGATTTCCCTGATAGTCCTGGGTCATGTTGTCGATTGAGTTGTTAAAGCTGCCGGTTTCAAGGAGTTCAAATCGGTCATCTCTTACAAATCCGGCTCCGTTATCTGCGCATACAAACAGGCTGTTGTCAATAAACTCGATTGAGTTTATATGCTTGAGAAGAGAACAATAAATTGTCTTATTAATAGAAGTTTGAACATCAGATTCGTAGGTGTATTTTACATTCAGCTGAAAAATTTTGTTTGATTCTGTTGCCGCATAAAGGTTTCCTTGGGAGTCAAAGGTTACGGCTGTAAACTTTTCATATAGATTTTTTGATGACCACAAAATTTCGTCTTTTTGAAGCAGGTAGAGCGTTCCGTTGGAGGTAACGGCTGCAACAAAGCTTTCGTTTGCATTGATTGAAACCGCATTCTGAACCTGATCGACGGTTTTTACAACTTTAAGCCCGTCTGCAATCGTAAGAATTGCCAGAGCATCGGAGGTTCCTACATAGTAAAGCCCATCAGAGCCGCGGGTGATGGATCTGATGTAATCTGCAGGGAGACCGTCTTTTGCTTCAAGGACATTCATTACGGTCTCGTTGATGATAATTGATAGACCGTTGTCATTTGTTCCTACAAAGAGGCGGCCTTCGTCATCGACATAAAGGCAGCGGACAGCCTTGATGGAGTCAAATTCTCTCATCAATCGGAATTCTGATCCGCTGTAACGATACAACCCTTCATAGGCTCCAATCCAGAGAATACCGTCGTTTGTTGAGGCGATGTCATTGGCTTTGCCTCCTACCAGGCCGTCTTCTTTTGTATAGTGAATCTGGGCGTAGGAGTTGTAGGCTTTGACTGCAGGAGAAGCATAAGTTTTCTGGGGATTTAAGGCAAAAACAGAGAGGAGGACAATAAATGCTGGAGAAATTTTCAGAAAATCCGGAAGGCGAGGTTTAAACAATCTGTAGGTCCTGATGCATAAGAAAAGGGTCACGAGAGTGATTACTTTGTCCAGAAAGTCGGTGTAGAACTGACCAAGAATGATGCAGACTAAACGAGGAAGCCCAAATTCTGAAAATTCGGCGGCAATTCCGTTTCCCCATTTGTTTCCTACATTTCCATCATAAAAAGTGATGTTTAAAATTACAGAAATCGTAACAGAAACCAGGGTAACGATTACAGATAAAGACATAGTTTTTAGAAGGGATTCAAAGTATTTTCTGCGGGCAAAAATTCCAACAATCAGGGCAATAAAAATACTTACGATTCCATATATAAAGGAAACAGGATTTACAAAACCATGGAGAATATTTCCCGAAACTCCAACAATAATTCCGCAGACAGGGCCCAGCAAGTAGGCAGTTAAAACTGTTCCAAAGCTATCCAGCCAGAGAGGCAGATTCAATCTGTCAGCCAGAATACGGCCAACAACATTTAAGAAACAGCTTATGAGTACAATAGAAACTATCTGATACGGTTTATAAATCTCATCTTTTTTCATTTTGATTCCCTGTTATTGGATATAACGCTCAACAATACTGTGCAGATAATACAGAAAGGTTCTTCTGCATCATTAAAATTGATTGAATAACTTAAAACGCATGGTTTTTCGCTGATTTTTATTTTGGTGTCTTTGCGACCTTTTTTGCCGGTTTTTGCTTTTGCCAGAAATCTAAGGGTATCTACATCTGAAAATGTAAACAGACTTCTCAAGTTTTGATCTGTTTCATCGTCTATTTTGAACACTTCTTGTGCCCGGGGATTAAAAAGAATCAAACTTCCTTCCATATTAAAGATTAAAACCGGCACATCTACAGAGTAGAATATTTCTTCACTTACGTGTTTGACAGTTGGGGTAAAAAGAATGTGATGCTTTACCGAAATCCAGTAGAAAAAATAAACCAGGAGAATTCCGGTGCAGTAAGGCATGGTTGGATATCTTTTGGAAAAAGTGAGATTCAAAATGTCAGGAATTGCGGAGAACAGAAATATAAAGTTTACGGACATGATTTGCAGGGCAAAAATCTTTTCCCGCTGGATTTTTATACTCTGCAGCCACTTGATTGCAAAAACTAATAATGTCACATCTACACATGCAAGATAACTGTTTTGAAAAAGATGATCGGTATGAGAAAGAATTTCAAAAGAAGTGTGATAGTCATAGCGAATAAAGTGTACCGAAGAAGGGCGGCCAAAAATAATCAGAACAAAGAACAGAAACATTCCAAAAAAGCAGTCCGCAGAAATTCTAATGGTCTTTTTAACTTTTAATTCTACAAACAGAAAATCCAGTTCCAGAAGCATGTATACATCGATTCCGAGAATGCCAATAATGCGGGGAATAAATGCGTACCGTGGATCAGGGGTAAAGCTCATTAACGAAAAGCCAATGCAGGCAAGAAAAGTGGAAATAGAAAAGAGTAAAGTATGGACTCGTATGTGCCCGGAATCTTTTTCGTGTATAGAAAAGTTAATACCGGAGGTGAGGGCGAGACATCCAAAAACTGTAAGAATCAGATTTAAATAAAAGCCTGTCATAATTAGTTTCTTATTTCGATTTCATCTCTCAGGACATAACAGAAACTTGGGGCGCTTCTGTTTTCGCATTCGATAAACGGAGTTCGTAAGTCCCAGATGTCGGTTTTATTGTAGGGATTTACTCCAACGTAATTTCCCTGAAAGACAGTGATTTTTTTATCTTTGAATTTTTCAATTGTTTGGGAAACAACGTCCATTGTACCGGATGCAAGAATTCGTTCGTTGATGCCCATGATTTCTATCCAGCCGCGGTCAAAACCTGCAGATGCATCAGTTGTTTTGTAAGGGCTTTTAACAGTTTTTTCGATGGATTTGTTTTCAAGAACAGCTTTGACTGCCCCCAGCATATAAGGGGACCAGTTGATTCTGCAGGAACAGAGAGATGTGGTAGGGGCAACATCTTTCATGCTCTGGTTATAACCTACGGAGTAAACGGTTTTCCCGTTCTTTTTGCTTGCTTCTTCACAGGCGATTGCGGGGCCGGCGGTATCGGAATGCTGTCCGATGATTACACAACCGTCTTCTATTAACTGTTCTGCGCATTTCTTTTCTATTACATGGTTACTCCAGGTGTTGGTGTAGCGCACAATCATTTGAGCCTGAGGAACAATGCTTTTTACCCCAAGAAAGAATGCTGTGTATCCCGAAATAACTTCTGCATAAGAAAAAGCTGCTACATAGCCGATTTTTGCCTGGTTTCGGCTGATTTTTTCGTTGTTGATAAGTTCCTGTAGTTTCATGCCGGCGATGATTCCGCAGACATAACGTCCCTCGTGAATTGTGCCCATAAAGTTGTGATAATTAGGAACTACAGGGTCTACATCTGCAAGGTCTCCGGTAGCATGGCAAAACTGAACATTTGGATATTTTTGAGCCATGTCCTTGGTCGCATCGCCATGGCCGTAACTTACAGTGAATATTAAGGAACATCCGTCTTTGATTAAAGATTTTATAGCTTTTTCGCAGTTGTTTTTGTCTTCGCCAATATTGTATTTTGTGTAGATTTTGACTTTATCGCCATAAGTGGCTTCTATTTCAGTCTGTGTACGGAAAAAATTAATTGTATAAGCAGTAGCCACATCGGCATTATAAATAATTCCAACTTTTAATACATTGTTGTCGTTTTTACCAATGACTTTAGTTGCAAGAAACATAATCAGAACAGAAAAAATAGCAGTCAAAGTGGTAAGAACATAGCGGTTTTTCATTTTTTTGCTACCTCATTAATAAATGCACTTTATAATAGAATTTTATATTACTTTAGATTTTAAAATATTTCTATGCTTAGTAACAAATTATAGTCTCAAATATCTGGCAAAAGTGGGTAAAATATTCTGTCAAAGTGGTTAAATGCCTCTAAAAGCTCGGTTTGAATGCCAGTTTTGATAAAATTCAAGTTTTTAATCCAATTAGCCGAAAAGATAGAAGGCAAATTTTGTTTATTAACAAAATTTTATGTCGAATACATTTGACCTCTAGCCAAAACCGATTTACCTTATAAGTTGGGTATATTGGGGGCATGGTGATTTGATATAGTTGCAAGGAGCAGCGTATGAAAAAGTTCGGATTTTCATTAAGTTTATTGATGTTTTTGGGATTAGTAATTCCATTTACTTCCTGCGAAGTCGGCCTCGG
>JAFNQK010000274.1 GCA_017386165.1 Treponema sp. | reverse complement strand
TAGCTCATTACGACCGCTTTGAGGGGAGTCCCGGGGCAAATGACAATAGCTCAAGCGTGTATTTTTTGATGAAGTGGGCCTGTGAGCTAAACCGTTGTGACTTTCAGCATAATATCCGGCTCATTTTCACTGATGGCGAAGAACTTGGAAGCGGAACCAACGGCTCTTCTATCGGAGAGCAGGGGGCTTTTGGTCTTGCCAGTGTCTTTAAGCGGCTGGGGCTTACCAACGATGATGTGTTTGTCTTTGACTGCACGGGTCGCGGGTCGGTTCCGGTTTTGCAGAGGACTTTGCTTCCTTCTAAAACCCCAAAGAAGTTTTTAAGCCGCTTTGAAAAGCTTTTTGCCCGCACCCAGAATCTTTTGCAGATGGCAGGAGGCGGAACTTGGGTGACACTTCCAGTAAGTTACAGCGATAATGCGGGATTTCTTGTAAATGGAATTGCAGCGGTGGCGATAACGATGCTTCCAAAAGAAGAAGCCAGTAAGTACATGTACGATTTGCTGCAGGTTCCGGGGCTTGAATCTTTTGTTACAAATAAGGCGGTTCCGGAGGGAAAAACCAGAGAGCAGATGGAAGAATTATTGCCTGTGACCTGGAGGCTTTTGCATACCAGCGGCGATAATCTTGATAGTCTTACAGAAGAAGTGGGGCCGGTTATGGAGAGAATACTTAATCTTCTTGCACAGATGAAAACCGTCTGCAGTTAAACAGTAAAACGAGGAAAAAATGAATAAAGCACAGGAAACAATACTTAGAATTTCAGGAATCATCTTTTTTCTATTAACAATTGCAACCAGTCTTGAGATGCTCAGCCGGGCAGTTGCTTCGTGGATTTTTATGATTGAATCAGAATCTGTGGGCTGGGGTGTTTTTTATGTTCTTACTTCGGTTTTGTTCTGTTCATTTTTTATTTTTGCTTCTTTTGCAACGGGGCTTGCGGCAATTTTTGCAGGAAAAAGTCCCTACACTCAGGCGGTGTGGAACTGTGCATTTTACGCTATGGTTGCGGTTGCTCTTTTTGCGGGGCTTCAGGCTTTTACCGGGATTACAGAGGATGATGCAAATATCTTTTATGTAAGTATTGCTGCTATCGGTGCTCTTTTAATTTATATGCTGATATGCTTCTTCTGCCTAAAAGATGAAGAAGACTTTTACTGGAAAAATCTTTTCTCTTTTGACAGCGGGGTTAAACTCTGTTTTAAAGTGTGGCTGATTATGATTCTTGTGTTTCAGGTGGGCACATTTATTTATGCACACAAGATTCTGGAATAGAAAAGTTTAGTCTTCGATTTCTGGAACGCGGCGCTTGAGTTCTGTCATAAACTGTTCGCCGGTAACGCCCTGTCTGAGGCAGGCAAAAAGACAGTTATCTCCGGCAACGGTACCGAGAATTTCGTCCATATTCATATTATCAAGGGCATTTGAAACTGTGTTGGCATGTCCCGGGAAGGTTTTGATTACAACGATGTTTCCGCTCCAGTCGATGCTTACGTAACCGCGCAAAAAATCCTGAACATAAATCTGTTCTGATTCCTGGCGTTCGTCTTCGCCCGGGAGGGTATAAACATATCCGGTATTTCCGTCGCTGATTTTTCCGACTTTGAGGAGCTTGAGGTCCCGGGAAAGGGTAGCCTGTGTTACTTCAAAACCTTCTTTTTCAAGATAGGCAAGAAGTGCGTCCTGACTTTCTATGCGATAGTTCTTAATGAGTTTACGAATTGTCTTAAGTCTGGAAATACGTTCTTTCACAATTGCCTCGTGGTTTTGACCGAATGTTTATGCAAAAATTATAAATAATTATTCATTTTAATGCAAGGTAACATAAGTTTTGCCAAATCCGCCGTCTTCTGCGCTGGCAAACTTAAATTCGCTTACGGTAGGGCAGTTGGAAAGGTAATCGTGAACAGTTTGCTGCAGGATGCCGTTTCCTTTTCCATGAATGATGCTGAAATTCTTAAAGTTGGAAAGAATGCAGAGGTCAATCTGTCTGTCCATTGCACGGATTGCTTCTTCGGCGCGCATTCCAAGGAGTCGCAATTCAAATACCGGCTTGTTGCCTGAGGTCGAGTCAGAAACCAGATCGTAGGAAACTGAGGCTTTCAGGTTTAATTTAGGCTGGTCGTTGAGGGTGAGCTCTGACTGCTTGATTGAAATGGTGAGGCTTCCGACCTGGACATTCCATTTGCCTTTGCCTGCAGAAGAAAGGATTGTTCCCTGCATTTTATTTTTTGTGGTTACCAGAGCGCCTGGTTCAAAAATTAGCTGCTTTGGTTCCGAAGCCTTCTTTTTGTTGGAGGCAGAGGCTTTTTCTGTGTCGTCGATTAGAACAGATGCGGTCTTAAGTGCATCCGAATTCTTCATTCGTTTTTTGGTAGGCTTGTGGCTTACCCGTATTTTTTCTTTTTTGGAAAGCTCTTGGGCTTCTTTTAAGAGCTCTTCTTCTTCCTGTTCAAGGCGCTTTTCGTTTTCTGCAATTTTTTGAGTGAGGTCGCTGATGTAGCCTTTTACGCTGAGAGTCTTTTCCCGGGTGATTTCACCTTCTTTAAGAATTCGAACGAGGTTTTCAAGCTGCTTGCGGCTCTGTTCCAAAAATTCCTGGCTTTCCCGCTGGATGCCCTGTTTGAGTTCAAGTTCTTTCTGATGAAGGGCGAGGGCTTTCTGCTC
>JAFNQK010000025.1 GCA_017386165.1 Treponema sp. | reverse complement strand
GCCTGCATTGCAGCAAGAAGGTGAGTTGCAAACTGGAGATATACAAGATCAATCTGTTCTGCGAGTTTGCGTGCAGAAATTGTTCCCATACTAACTTTATCCTGGTTGAGGGCTTCTGTTGGTGCAGAAGTTAAAGATACTGGGAAACAGAAAGTTGCTACTTCACCGCGGATAGCACTGATTGTAATCTGAGCTGCCTTAAATCCAAGTCGCAAACCTGCACGAGGATGATCTGCAGGAGTATATGGAATAAGGTTTTCTGTAAGACCGTTGAATTTACCGTCTATAATAATTTCTGCCTGCTTGTCGCTGAGGTCAGCAATGTTAGCAAGGGCTGTACGGAGGTAATCGCAGGCTGCACAGATGTGTCCGCCGTAAAAGTTACCAGTGTTGTAAAGCTGTCCAACATCGATATCAACAAGAGGGTTGTCGTTTGAACTGTTCAATTCTTCTGTAATCCAGTTGCGGGCAACATTGAGGGTATCGCGGTAAACGCCGTTAATCTGTGGAGCACATCGGATTGAATAGCGGTCCTGGATTTTGTTTGTCTGAGCAACAAATCCGCGACCGTCCATTTTTTCAATCTGTGTCTGAAGGAATTCTTCGTATTTGTAAACGCGTTTTGAATTAATGATGATGTTGTGAACGTAAACCGCACTTTCCATCTGGCCGCGGTGATTCTTAAGTTGGCTTACCTTTGTGATAAAAGGTGTATCTTTTCCGCGGGTAATTTCTGAAGTAACGGCAGTCAAAAAGTCAGAAATATTTGCAAGGCGTTCAGCTTTTTTTAGGGCGAGAGAAGCAACTGCAGTCATTACAGAAGTTCCGTTCATGATTGCAAGACCTTCTTTTGCTTCGATTGGGAGCGGTTCAATTCCTTCTGCCTTAAAAGCTTCCATTGTTGGAACAATCTTTCCCTTGTAATAAACTTCACGCTGCCCCATGATTACGGCTGCAAGATAAGAAAGTGGAGTAAGGTCGCCGGAAGCACCAACTGAACCAAGCTGTGGGATTACAGGAATAACATCTTTGTTCAAAAGAGTCTGCATCATCTTTGCAAGTTCAGGACGAATAGCACTGTGTCCACCTTTTACATTTCCGTTCAAGCGGGCAAGAACAACTGCGCGGCCAGTTTCGTGGTCAAACTTTGGACCAAGACCGATTCCGTGGTAAGTAGCGATTGTGCGCTGCAATTCTCCGGCTTTATCAACACTAATCTGGTTGTGGCAAGAATCACCAAAGTCAGTTGTTACACCGTAAGTTGGAACTCCAGTATTTATATAGTCGATTAAAAATTTGCGTGATTTTTCGATTCGGTCCCAGAATGCTTTGTCTTCTGGAAATTCAACTTTTTCATTATTATAGGCAACGTTACAAACGTCTTCGATTGTCAGGTTTTCTCCCTTTACTGTAACAGACATCAAAGTCCTCCATTTAAATTATAATAATATTTTAATGAATTATTCTTACTGAAACAATAAGCTAAATTTACTTTATTCCTATATACTTTTTTATTTTAGATTATTATAATCAAAGCCATGAAAAGCGTAGAAGAAGGAAAAATCGAAAAAAATTATACCCTTTTATGCTTATTATTTTTGTAAATAGTCAATGAGGACTCTATTTGGGGACCTCATTTTTTTTGTATATTTTCATGTCGAGGAATACAATGAGCGAACAGAAACAAAGAGTATTTCATGTTAATCCAAGTTACAAGATGGTAGATACCTGTGCTGGTGAGTTTAATGCAGAAACTCCATATTTCTATGCAGGTTATGATCAGGAAAACGAAGCTGCACAGTTTCTGGAAGAAATACACGGTCAGGCTTTGACAGACCCTTCGACAAGTCCTTCGACGGGGCTCAGGAACCACTCAGGGACTGCATCAACTGGCGCTAAAAAATCTAAGGGAACAATCGTAGTTCTTGGTTCTGGTCCAATCCGAATTGGTCAGGGGATCGAGTTCGACTATGCTTCCGTTCAGTGTGTATGGTCTCTCAAAAAGCTCGGCTACGAAGTTGCAATCGTAAACAACAACCCTGAAACTGTTTCTACAGACTTTGATACTGCTGACCGCCTTTACTTTGAACCTCTTACTCCAGAGGATGTAATGGGCGTTATCAATACAGAAAAACCAATCGGCGTTGTAGTTGCCTTTGGTGGTGGAACAGCAATCAAACTTGCAAAGTTCCTTGACAGCCAGGGAATCCGCATTCTTGGAACAAGTGCTGATGCCATCGACCTTGCAGAAGACCGGGAACGCTTTGAAGAACTCTGCGAAAAGCTTCACATCAATCGTCCTAAGGGACTTACAGTAATGAATGAAGAAGAAGCTCTCAAAGCAACAAAGAGCCTGGGCTATCCGGTTCTTCTTCGACCTTCTTATGTTCTTGGTGGTCAGAACATGATCGTTGCCTTTAATGACGACGATGTTAAAGAATACATGAAAATCATCCTTGCACAGGGAATTACAAATCCGGTTTTGATTGACCAGTACATGCAGGGAATCGAGCTTGAAGTAGATGGTATCTGTGACGGTGAAGATGTTCTCATTCCTGGAATCATGGAACACATTGAACGAACAGGTATCCACTCTGGTGACTCAATCGCCGTTTATCCAAGCTGGAACTTAAACGATGTTCTCCGTGAAAAAATCATCAAGCAGAGCCGCGAACTTGCTATTGCACTTGGAACAAAGGGTCTTGTAAACATTCAGTACCTTATCTATAACAACGACCTTTACATCATCGAAGTAAACCCTCGTTCTAGCCGTACAGTTCCTTATATTTCAAAGGTAACAGGCGTTCCGATGGTTGACCTTGCCGTACGCGCTATGCTGGGCGAAAAACTAAAGGACATGGGATATGGAACCGGTTTGTACCGCATTCCACCTTATTTTGCTGTAAAAGTTCCGGTATTCAGTTTTGAAAAATTGATGGACGTAGATACTCACCTTGGACCAGAAATGAAGTCTACTGGTGAAGTTTTGGGAAT
>JAFNQK010000273.1 GCA_017386165.1 Treponema sp. | reverse complement strand
GCATCAACCCCTGCATCAATAAATTTCTTGTAAACATTAATCAAATGCTGACGGGCATCTTTTCCGTTTTCACCATGATCACCAAAGTCAATCAAGTCCGCGCACTGCCATGAATTTGTATAAGCATAAAAACCGTTCAAAAGATTATTTGCATCATAATAAATATCGCCGGTTTTCCAAGACCATTTCTTTCCGTCCATAATTGTCTGAACACTGTAATCTGCCCACAAAGTCGGAGCAGAAGCAGCCGAATGATTTCCGTGGTTGATTACAATATCCTGCATAACGCGGATTCCCTTTTCATGGCAGGCATCAATAAAGGCCTTGTAATCATCCCAACCATCGCTATTCTTTCCACTTGAATGCAAGTGAGGATCAATCTGGTCAAAGTCGTAACCCCAGTAACCGTGGAAGGCAGAAGCCTGATATGGGTCTCCTCCGCTTGAACCATCATAGAAGTAGCGACCTTCCGGCTGTTTTACGCTTGGTGTAATCCAGATTGCTGTAAAGCCCATGTCTTTAATGTAATCGAGATTATTTATAATTCCCTTAAAGTCGCCGCCGTGATAATAGCTAAGGACACCACACTTATCTTCACTGTAATCATAAATACTTGTTCCGTCAGGCATGTATTCATCACCCCAGATGTTGTTGTTAGAACTGTCTCCATCTGCAAAACGGTCGGTCATCATAAAATAAACTGTTTCTTCCCGGAAGTCGCGGTGAATAAAGTCTGATTTTTCTGTAACAGTGATTTTCTGTGTCTGAGTAGCATTTGAACCGTCTGTACCAGTTACAGTTAAAGTTACAGTATATGAACCGGCACTTTCATAAGTATGAGTTGGTTTAGCACCTGTTCCGGTTGTTCCATCACCAAAATCCCAGCTGTAACTTGCAATATCACCTTTAGAACTAGAACCATCAAAAGTTTTTTCTACAGTTGCCATTGCACTAGAAGTAGAAGAAATTACAGCTGTGAGAATAATTTTGTTTTTAATAGTCAAACTTACAATGCTAGAGTTTACACTATTATTTGCGTTATCATAAGCAACAGCCTGAACCTGATATGTTCCATTATCAATCGTTGTTGTATCCCAAATAAAAGCACTTGTTCCATCTGTTGAACCAAGCAAAATACTGCCTGCATAATAAGATACTTTAGAAATACCACCT
Organism: Treponema sp.; assembly: GCA_017386165.1. Taxonomy (GTDB): domain Bacteria; phylum Spirochaetota; class Spirochaetia; order Treponematales; family Treponemataceae; genus Treponema_D. Next base: position 1,551 of record JAFNQK010000273.1, on the reverse strand, counting down.
TCATCTTTTGCAAAAGCAAAAAGTTCGGCAGTTTCACTCAAAACAGAACCTGATGAAGGGCGAACCCAGGTAACAATAGGAGCTGTTGTATCAGTACTTGAAGACCCCGTAAATCCACTTCCTTCGTAATACCATACGCCAGCTTTACAAGACATATCAGCTGTCTGACTTCCGTTCCAATCTTCTTGAGTCTTAAACAGCAAATTAATTGAAGAATAATCTAAAGTACCTGTATACCAGTCCTCACCTTTTTCTTCATCATCTTTCATAGTGAGAAGAGAACCTGAACCATTACCTTCCCAATCCCAGCAATATTTATACCCCTTAACATGCAAAACAATATTACTTGCCGTAGTTTCCTTAATTACGTAATCTTCCTTTTCCTTAAGACCAGAAGTTCCGCCTGCCATATAATCCTTTGCAATCTGAGCAGAATTGATTTTTGTAAAATCATAAGAAGTATCAATTACGTTTTCTATTGCTGCTTTATCAACGCTAGAAATTGAAGAAAGGCTTGTTCCAAGTTCCCAGAGGAAATAAAAAACATTGCCAAGAGAAGTAGTTGTTTTTGTAATCGAACAGGAATTATTTCCATCCCTTATATCTATTACATTACGGATAGCGCCGCCAAAAAGCACATTTCCATCCGCATCGTAAGCATAAACAGAAACGATACGGTTATTACCGACAGGAATATTTTCAACGATAATCGTAGAAGAATTCTTTCCATTAGATACATCTGCAACCGTAGAAGGCTCGCTTCCAAGCTCAATGCCCGTCCCAGAAACCACGACCTTTGCAGTCTTAATCTGAGTCACATCAAGCTTGCGGGAATCCGACGCCCCGGAAGCATCATTCATAGAAATCGAAAGATTTGCAAACTGACCAGAAACAGTATCATTTCTGCCAAGCAACCCATTGCCACAACTCATAAAAAGAGTCGCACACAATAAAACAGATAGTTTAACAAGACTTTTATTCATTTTAATTCTCCCATCTACCTTACTTCAACCAAGCCGTATTTTCCCCAATCTTTCCAGGTCCATCCAGCACATAGATACGCATATTTCCTTTTGTACAGCCAGAAGTAGTAATCGAACCGCCTTCTGAAATAGTCTTGCTGACACCGGTAATTGCATCAACATAAGTTCCTGCCGGCAATCCAGTAAAGGTTGTATCACTACTAATTGTTACAAGAACAAAGCTGTCAGTTTTTGAATCAGTGTAACGTCGCTTGAAGGCCATTCCGCCAGAGCCGCAGTTTTCTGTTGAGTACTGACCTTTCTGTAATGCAGGAATTGCACGGCGAATCTTATTAAGACGCATAATATGCTGACACAGAGGCTTTTCCAGTGTAGTTTTCACGGCACCGGTTGTTCCGCTTTCAGAATATTCACCAAAATCAGAAGCGACTACATTTCCTTCAAGATAATCTCCATAATAAGCTCGGCCACTGTCTTTCAAAGCAAGTACAGAGCCTTTATCGATTGGCATACCTGCCTGGAATTCAACTTCACTTCCATAATACAGACACGGAATTCCGCGGAAGGT
>JAFNQK010000272.1 GCA_017386165.1 Treponema sp. | reverse complement strand
TTGAAGCAGACATGTTCTTGTCCAAAACTGTGAACAGAATAGCTGTTCCGGCTCCAAGAGCAATAATAATTACGCCCAAAATAATATACGCCAATGTACTTTTATTAAAAGAGCGGAAGAACTTTGGACCGGCGATAAGACCAACAGCAGTTACAAACAAAGCTGTACCAATGCTTGAAACGATTCCAAAGTTACCTTTTATTTTAGCAGACCAGAGTGTAATTTCCTTGGCATTTTCTGCCCAAACCTTTACACCGTCAACGATTTCACTGTGACCAATATGGAAAGATGGAACGAAATTGATAATTACGCCCCAGATCAAAGCTACAAGCAAAACACCTGCAGTTCCCAATTCTATTCCTTTTATTTTTATACCGCCAACGAGATAGCCCAGGGCACCGATGGCAAAAACAATAAAAATAAATGATAGTGCTGATGAACATACACCAGCTAAATATGCTGTCATTTCTGTTTACCTCTTGCATAATATTATATAAATATGCATAAAATCTTCAATATAGTAGAGTTTTATTCAGCATTGACAGTTTTAGACTCTTCAAAATTATCCTTAATTTCATTCCATATTGTAACAGTTCCTTTTTTATTCTGTTTAGAATAGTAAAGAGCCTTGTCTGCATTCAGCATTGTTGTTTCAAGATTTGAAATGTCTTCTAAATCAGCATTGGAACTGATTCCCATACTGAATCCTAATAGCCTGTTTTGAGGAATGATTAATTCTTGATTGAGAAGTTTCTTTAATTCAGGAATAAAATGTTCTGCATTTTCAAGGCCTTCCTGGAGGCGCTCGGCGGCTCTTTTGGCTTCTAGACAATCCGTATTTGGAAGAATAACAACAAACTCATCACCACCAAAACGGGCTACAAAATCAACCTTTCGGTAAATTTTCTTTAAAAGCTTGGCAAAGCAGGTAATCAAAAGGTCGCCCGCTTCGTGACCAAAAGTGTCATTGTAATATTTAAAGTTATCCAAATCGATAAAGGAAATTGCGTCATAAAGATGAACATTCTTTTTCTTTTTATATCGGCGAATCATCTCACTTTCTACTGCGAGATGATTTTGCAATGCACGCCGGTTATTCAACATTGAAAGCTGATCGGTTGCAGAAATTTTAGTTAAATGTTCATTCTGCTTGAGCATTACAAATAAAGCCTGAATATTTGTTGCAGCGATGTTTAAAATATTCATTTCTTCAACAGAAAGTCTGTATCTTTTTTGAAGATAAATAATTATGGCACCTGTAAACTCAAATTTTGAAAGATTGATACAAATTATATCCTGGTCAGGACCATTAAATTTATTTTTTTGAATAACAGAAGAATCGATTACAATATTTTCCCATATTTTATCTTGAGGTTGAGGAATTTCTTCTCTCTGTACATTACCTAAAATCTCCCAGCCGTCATCGGATTTTTGAGCAAGAAAAACTGCTTCAGCCATACAATAATCAAAAACTGCCTGAACAATATTTGAAATAAATCTTGAGTCATTCATAAAATTAGAATGGGTTGCAGTTAATTTATTAAGGAACTGAGAATCTTTTAGGCGTTTATGAAGCTGGTTTACAAGCTGTTCCTTTTCAGCTTTTTCAAGCAATTGATTAAAATCAATTTTCAATTCAGGGAAATTTTCTTGACCATCTAAATATTCTTTTATAGTCAGGGTTTCTCTTTCTTTTGTGTAATATACGAGATTTTTCTGTTTTGCAAGTAAAAATCCTTTCTTAAAGTACAATTCTGCTTGAGTATAAAATCCTTTTTTATCCAGAATACAAGCAAGTTCATAATACATAAAAACAAGTCTGTATTCCTGAGAAATTCCTACATGTATAAAATTACTTTCACATGAATTAAAAATTTTAAGAGCTTCATCAACATTATTGTCTTCAATTTCAAAGATTGCTCGTAAAAAATCCTGCAAAAAGCTTTCGATTTGGGAAATTGGCTTTCCGTTATTAAAAACGTTATGAAGATTCATTTTGGAACGGGTAATTTCACCACTGTAATAATCCAATAATGCTTTATAGATAAGAATATCATTGTATTCCGGCAAAAATGAATTAGAAGCCAAATCCGAAATATCAAACAGGGACATTATAGTCAAAATTGTATTAATAATCTGAGTAGTCAGTTTAAAATTTCGGGAATAAAAACAAGAGCGCTCAAAATTAAACAAGGTAATTATGATTTCGGCATAGTCATTGCTTTCTAAGAGATAATGAAGAATATTGTTGATCAATTCGTAAGAAGGCTTGAACTTGGTATCGATGAGATACTCGTAAGCAAGTCCGTTTGAGACTTTTACGATTGAAGAAGTATCTCCAATTTCTTTTCTTAAAGCAAAACTCTTATTATACCATTCCAGGGCATTTTCTTTATTCCCCTCATGGGTCATCATAATACCCATCCAATGATAATCTGTTGAAAGCCCAAACTTATTTTTAAGAGCCTGCGCATCAATCATAGCTTTTTCTACCTGAGAAAGCATTTTATGGCGCAATTCTTTATTGTACATAATTCCATAAGGAATATTTAAAGAAGTATAGATTTTATTATTAATGAGATTTTCTTCATCAAGAAGCTCTAAAACTTTAAAATATTTATCTGTTGAATACTCAGATTCCTCGCGCTCTGTAATAATATAATCAAGCATACATGAAAGAGCATATAATTTTTTGTCACCGGCATTTTTTGATTTTGAAATTGCCTTTGAAATATATCTAAGGGCAAGGGTAGTCATATTTTTTCGACTTGAAACATAGGCCATAAAGTAATAAGCCCAGTTTTCCACCGTATCCTCAATTTGAGTATCGATAATATTACTCAAGAAAAAAGTTGCAAGGTCTGTATCGCCGTAATAAAAGCATACAATTCCCATTTCAAGATAAATTAATCGCGACTCATTTTGAGTTGCATCTATTAAAAGATTAGATGATTCAATTTTCTTTGTAAGTTCATAGGCCTTTGAAATATCTAGAAATATTCTGTATGTTCTAAGCTGTGAATGAAGAGTCTTAAAATTAATTCTTGGTTGTTTTTTTGAATTCTTTTTGGAATAAGAAATGTCTTCCAAGGTATTGATAGAATAATAATTAGAACTATTATAAACAGTCTGAAGAAAATTTCTCATTTCAACAGAAACGCCTTCCATTTCCATGCTGTTATAGCAGAAAATGAATTTGCCATTAATTTTTTCAGAGTTGAGAGAAGATAAAATTGAAATGGCATTTTCACCCATATTCTGGGCATTTAGAACAATAATTTTCTGATTAAAATAATTTTGAATAAAATTTAATATAGTTTCTTTTGTTCTTAATTTTTCGTAATCAATTTCTTCGATAATAATTGGATCATAACGTTCTTCTGCAATTCCGGTTTTTAGAAAAGAAGAAAAAGATTTTTGTTGAAGAGTATAACAATTTTCTTTTATATATGATTCAGGAATATCTAAGCCGGAACAAATTTTCAAAAAAGGCGAAAGCGGTGTTGTTTCTGATTTTAAATCAATAAATATAACCTCATTAGAAACCAACTCTGGATAACAATCCATAAGCTTTTCTGATAAAGTCATATAGGCAATATTAGAAGTCGTATCAGAATAAAACGTCTTAGTTATCGATTGTAATAATTCTTTCGAATCCATTGTTTAATTATAGTATAACAAAATGTTTTTTACAAATATAAAAAAAATGACTGCAGCATATCTTAAAATAATAAAAAACGCTGCAGTCATTTGAAATTAATAAAACTGTTTTACAATTTTATTTTGTAGCACCAGGGATAGCCTTTCCTTCAAATTCTGGATTTCCATGGTGATATGTTGGAAGCACTTTTGGAGATACAGCATCGCCAGCAATCTTTGCAGCTTCGCGTTCTTTTTCGAATGCTTTTACATGGTCAAGGTTCATCTTATCTGAAAGCTTGATATTTTTGAACATTTTTCCAGCTTCAATTCCGGCTTCGCGACCAAATACAACTACGTCGAGGAGTGAGTTACCCATGAGGCGGTTTGTACCGTGCACACCACCAGAAGCTTCACCTGCAACAAGAAGGTTAGCAATGTTTGTGTGACAAGTCTTGTCGATTTCAACACCACCGTTCTGGTAATGGAGTGTAGGGTAAACAAGGATTGGTTCCTTGCGGATATCGATTCCGTACTTAATGAACATGTTGTACATAGCAGGAATTGACTTAAGGATTGTTCCTTCTCCGTGGATCATTTCAATCATTGGAGTGTCGAGCCATACAGCATCCTGTACATCGTTCTTAACACCACGGCCTTCTTTTACTTCGCGGATGATACCAGAAGCATTTACGTCGCGGGTTTCAAGAGGATGAATGTAAACTTCACCGTCTTTATTGATAAGTTTAGCTCCAAGTGAGCGAACTTTTTCTGTTACAAGTTTACCAAGAATCTGTGTTGGATAAGCAGCTCCAGTTGGGTGATACTGCAATGAATCCTGATAAAGAAGTTTTGCACCTGCACGGTAAGCCATTACAAGACCGTCGGCTGTAGCACCGTAGTGGTTAGAAGTTGGGAATCCCTGATAGTGCATACGTCCAGCTCCACCAGTTGCAATAATTACAACCTTAGCCTTAGCAATGCGGATTTCTCCAGTTTCAATGTTCATAAGAACTGCACCACAAGCTTCGCCCTTGTCGTTCTTGATGATTTCGATAGCAGCTGTAAAGTCTACAACTGTAATGTCATCCTTGCGGTTGAATGTTTCATCGCGGAGTGTACGCATGATTTCAGCCCCTGAATAGTCCTTACATGCATGCATACGCTTGCGGCTTGTTCCACCACCATGTGTTGTTACCATTGTTCCGTCTTCAGCCTTGTCAAATTCTACACCAAGGTCGTTGAGCCATTTGATTACAGATGGAGCTTTGTTTACCAGTGTGTATACAAGTTCAGGTTTTCCGTCAAAGTGTCCACCACCATAACAGTCAAGGTAGTGCTGAGCAGGTGAGTCATTTGGCTTGTCTGCAGCCTGAATACCACCTTCAGCCATCATAGTGTTAGCGTCACCAACGCGGAGTTTTGTTACGAGAAGAACTTTTGCACCAGCTTCGCTTGCCATGATAGCAGCAGAAGTTCCGGCACCACCACCACCGATTACAAGAACATCTGTTTCGTAGTCGATGTGGTTAAGGTCAATCTTTTCAGGTTCAATACGTGGTTTAGCCTGAAGCATTTCTGCAAGTTCGATAGGAGCTTTCTGTCCTTTGTTTGGACCGATTTTAAGTTCTGTGAACTGTTCCTTAATGCGGTCCGGATGGAATTTCAAAAGCAAATCGTCTTTCTGTTCAGCAGTAAGACGAGCATGTTCAAATTTAAGGTTTTCTTCGCGTTTTTCAGCTACGATTTTTGCAGCATCGTCAAGGT
>JAFNQK010000271.1 GCA_017386165.1 Treponema sp. | reverse complement strand
GGGGAGTTCTATACGGCTACGGATATCCTGCTGGTGGCCAGTGAGGGTCCGTCGCTGCGCTTCACGCCTGAGAAGATAGGCGGTGCCATGCAGAAGCTGGGATACGAGCGTTGCTCGTCGAAGGGCAGGCGCGGCTACCGCGTGGTGCGCTATAAGCCCGAGGAGATCGAAGCCAACCGTCGGCTGCTGGCCCTCGACGTTGAGCGTGAGGAGGGTGCAGGTGGTGCAGGCACTTCTTAGGCTCCCTCGCGTACCGCCCGCCCATACGGTACGCGTGAGACTTTTGTAATTCTACTTGCACTGCTTGCACTTGATTATAATTAAACACAGAGACTCAGAGGCTCAGAGTTTAAGGGCTGTACGGAGAAGTTAAAAATCTCTGTGTCTCTGAGCCTCTGTGTTCCATTTAGATTTGTACCAAGTTATATTTATAGGGATTATGATAGAAGATCGTGAATATCTGAAGCGGGAGTTGGCCCGTATCTATACGCCGCACACCAGGGAGGTGAAATCGGCGATGAAGAAACTGCGTGAGGACATCAACCGCTGTCCGGAGCTGGTGGCAGCCCTGGAGCAGACGCGCTGGAACCGTAACCGCAACAGTTACACCGCCCGTCAGGTGCGCCTCATCGCCAAATACCTCTGCATCGACTAAAGCGCCTTTTTTGCCCCCATCCGTAAAAAAACAGCCGAAAATCCTTGCAAGTTTCAAATAATTGTCTTATCTTTGCAGTGTCAATCAATCATGATTGGCTATCCGCATGAAGGAAGGTTGTCGTGCCGCTTTGAGCAATAATTTCAAGCAAATCCAATATTTTCTGACGGAACTGGTCATCGAGCCCATGGCAAGGTTCGTCCAAAATCATTATTGGAGGACACTTTACAGCGCCGCGCAAAATCAAAATTGCCCTCTGCTCACCATAAGACAAGGAACCAAAGCTTTCACTTCCACGTCCCTTAAAGCCGCCTAGTTCAAGCCATTTTTCCGCTGCCGTCGCTTCTACATCACTTGGAGCTTCATACAATCCGATTGAATCGTGGAAGCCGCTCATAATCACTTCGCGAAGGCTTGTTCCTCCTAGCATGCGGTATTCAACGTGAAGACGGTACGAAACAATTCCAAGGCGATGTTTAATATCCCAGATTGTTTCTCCAGAGCCGCGGCGGGCGCCAAATATTTTTATGTCGTTACTGAACACCTGCATATTGTCGCCGGTAATCAGTTCAAGCAGCGTAGTTTTGCCGCTTCCATTTGGTCCTCGGATAAGCCAGTGTTCGCCGCGATTCAGCCGCCAGCTAAGATGACGCAATACCTTGTGATCATCCCAGCCGACATTAACATCGTTCATATCAATTAAAATATCACTTTCCGGCTGGTAGTTTTCCACGCCCATAACGATGTTTACTTCATCACTTAAGCGGCGAACTGTATTTGCAAATTCTTCATAATTTGCCTTACGCTCTTCTTCCGCCTTCTTTGCTTTTTCTGCGGCGATTTTTTCGTAATCAGTTTTGCTTCCACAAAAAGAAACCTTTCCGCAAGTGAACTCAATTACATTAGTAATAGCCGCAGGGATTTCTACAAATCGTTCCATACTCAAAATGATTCGAGGGAAAGTAGAATCTGTTTTGTCGTCATTCAACTGTTTTGAAGCAATTGTATCAAAAAAATCCAGAAGAATAGCACGGCTTTCTGCATCAAGGCCGGCAAATGGATCGCTCAAAATTAAAAGCTTTTTCTTAGAAACAAGCGCCCTTGCAAGCAAAGTCCGCCGGATTTCCCCAGTAGACATATATTTAATTCCACGGTCCAAAATCTTTTCAACGCCACAGAGCTTTATTTCCGGGTATGCATCCAGCTGTTTTGCAACCTCCGGCAGCGGTGCACCCTTTTTTATTTTTCCAACAATTCCTTCTGCGATTAAAACTCGTCCTGTGCGGCCAATATCAACACCGCCTTCAATAAATTCACTTTCATCGTTTTCGCGTTCTTCCTGAATAAGCCTTGCAGCCCGCTCAAGAGAAACCGTTTCCACCGAGTCTGTAAACACATTTGAATAAAGCGCTACATCCTCCGGATTTTCAGAATTATTCGGAACAAAGTGATAACCGAAAGAACCGTCTAATGCCTTTAAAAAATCAGCCTTTCCACCGCCATTAGGCCCAATCGTAAGCCAAGCTTCTCCAGGTCTCATTTCCCAGTCAACGTTATTCAAAACTATTCCGCGGGAATCTTCTATTCTACACTTATTTATTTTTACAAGAGTTTTGCTTTCCATAATGAGTAAAGAATACCACAATGCAGTATTCCTATGCTATAATTTTGAGCATGAAGATTACTTTCTTCCTTGCAATTCTGACTGCAGGTCTTTTAGCCTTCGCCGACACACCGGAAATCCACCACAATCCCTGGGAACTGATAATCTACCGCCCTGAAAATTCAAAATCTATGAACGAAGTGCGCTGTTACATTCGTCTGCAGGATGAAGACGGAAATGATGTAATCAATACAAAAGCAAAAGCCACCTACGAATGGGCAAGCATCCCGGATGTGGTAAATCAATATAAAAAATCCTGGTGGCTTTCTGGTGGAGTTGCCGCGCATCTGAACCTTAAACCCGGAAAATACAGAATCTCCGTATACACTCCCCCGGAAAAACAATATCCATACCCTTCTGAAAATCGAAATCAATGGGAATCAAATATCCTTGAATACGACACAAACAATCCAACCAAAGTAATCTTTGTTTCTCCTGTTGCCAACGAAAACGGATTCTACACCGGAGAATGGTTTATTTCCTTAAAATCTCCAGAGTATTTCAAGTTTACCAAACCTCGCAGACAATAAAAAAAGGACTTCCGATTGGAAGTCCTGTAACATCTCCTAGCAGAATTGAACTGCTGTTGTCGGGATGAAAACCCGATGTCCTAACCACTAGACGAAGGAGACATAAAGTATGCTATTTATACTATTTTTGCCGAACCTTGTCAAGTGCCAAACACGGATTTTTCAAAAATTCATTAAATTACAACTTTACCATCATAAAGGAATTCTGTGCTTCCGGTAAGATATACTGTATCGCCGGTGTAGCGGACAATCAGTTTACCGCCACGAACAATTACAGTTATATCCTGATTCATCTTACAGTAGCCGTTCAAAACTGCTGCAATTACCGCTGCACAGGCACCCGTACCGCAGGCTGGTGTTTCACCGTTTCCGCGTTCCCATGTGCGCATCTTCAATTCGTTTGGTCCAACAACGCGAACAAATTCAGTATTTGTTCTGTCTGGGAATGCTTCGTGGTTTTCAAAGATAGGACCAATCTTCTTTACATCAACCTTGTCTACAAATCCACAGAATACAACACAGTGAGGGTTACCAACGCTTAAGCAGGTTACATCGTAGTTTATGCCATCAACAGTAAGCTGCTGATTAACGATTGCTTTTTCCGGAAGACCATCAATATTAAGCTTCTTTTCTTCAAGAGTTGTAGGCAATGATTCTGAAGTAAATTCAGGGCGTCCCATATCTACTGTTACAGAAGAAACAATTCCATTCAACTTGTACAACTTAAGCTGCTTTACACCGCTCTTAGTTTCAAGAGTGATTGTAGCTGTTGGTTCCGACTTTTTCTCGTGCTTTTCTGCAATACCAAAAATATCGTTATCATAAAGATATTTTGCAACCGCACGCATTGCGTTTCCGGCTGTCATACTTTCAGAACCATCAAGATTGAAGAATCTTACAAATGCATCAGCCTTATCAGATTTTCCTACCAATACGATAGAGTCTGCACCAATTCCTGAACGGCGGTTACACAAACGAACTGCGAGGCTTCCAGGATTGTTGATTGCCTGTTCTTCAGTATTTATGATAATGAAGTCGTTTCCTGTAGACTGCATCTTTGTGAACTTCACAGTTTCTTTGCTTGTGCGCAAATCATTTATGTCGATGAGCTCTACGTTTTCTGCTGAATAATGGCTCATCAAACAGTTAGCAAGGGCGTTTGCCGTATCGATTGCTGTAAGACAAGGAATATCACGTTCTACTGCATGGCGGCGCATCTTTACACTATCGGCAGCCGGGTTTCTTCCCTTTGCAGAAGTAGAAATTACATAATCAATCTTTCCAGAATCGAGCAATGTAAGAAGGTTGTCATCCGGATTTTCGTGAATC
>JAFNQK010000270.1 GCA_017386165.1 Treponema sp. | reverse complement strand
CTGAAAGAGCCTTAAGCAACAAATATGGAATCTCATTTTTGGAAATTCCTTTGTTGCTGAAATCTTTTTCATGGGCATCAAGAATATGTTGCAAACCAGCTTTCGTATTACCTTTTTCAAGCCATACAATTCTTCCTTTCTTGTCTTTAACAATGAATACTATATCCGCCTTTGTATATTTTATGCCTTTTGCATCAAGCTCAGAAATAAGTATTTCTTTCTGAATTTCATTTACAGTGTTTTCATACACTGAGTTTTCCAAAGTCGGCTCTGTTCCGATGTCACCTAATCCAGAATTTGAAGTTTTCACGCCGCGCGCTCCTTACGGCTCATATTCCGTAGCTTTAGGGAGTTTGGTAGCAGAAAAATTTCAATTCCGTGTTCTTTTGCATATGAAAACACTCCTTCTACAAAAGCATTATCCTTGCAGACATCGTAGACGACTATGCCTTTTAAGCAGTACAACTTGTCTGTTACAAGCTGTACAGCTTCAACAAGAAGTTCTCGGTCTGGCTTTGAGTTGACAGTACCTTTTGTACTGAATGCGACATACTGTACATCTTCCAGTCCGTCCAGAAAACAATCAAAGTCTTTTCTGCACGAATAGCTGATGTTAGGAAACACAACCGCATTTAGTTCTAAAGTAAGCCACAAGGCGACACGGCGAGCCTTTGCAAGCCTGTGAATATTCTCCGCTCTGTCAATGTCGCCACAGACTGAATAATCCGGCATGATGAAGAATTTTATTCCTTCAAAACGCTTTTTGTAAAAATCCAGTCTCTTCTTATCATTGTAGTAAATGGCATTGTACAAGCCGTTTATACCATCAAATGTGTCGTCATAGTTATAGAACGCAAGGCAGGTCAGACTTGTCTTGTGGTATTCGCTCGGCTGGGTGTACAAAGCAATGTAGTCTGGAAGAACAGACGGATTGCACAGCAATTTAGGAAAATCGAATTCGCCGACTTTCCAAGTTTTGTTGGTCAAATCCAAGTAGCTTAGATTTAACCTTTTTTGTAAATCATGCTTTCTTTTCATGATTATTACCTCCAAAAATTAGAAGCCACCTCAAGCCTCTGCCGATGACAGATTTTATGCTCAAGAGAATGTCTATTTCTGGCGATAATACCTGTAGATGAAGGGTCGAAACTTTATCTACTGGCTTAATCGCCTTTTCTCGTTGAATATTGCAAGTATTCAACGAGATTTTTATTTAGCCTTTAATATATTCCGAAGGAATTTTATGAATAACCTTTGGTTTATATTTAGTAAATTGATTCCACGGAACAACTCCATCATGCTGTAGCATTCCTAAAGCTATAGGAACCGAAACATTTGAAGCTTGACTTATCCTTTGAAGTCTATCTTCTGTAACATAACGGTTGATCTGCCACTTGAATTTTAAAACTTCTTGCTGATTCAAAAAGATACCAGCCTGTTTGTCCGCTTCTTTCTCCCGTTCATTTTGATTTTTTATTTTTGTGTCCTCCATATCATCCAAAAATGGTTCTTTTAAAAAATCGTAATGTAAAAGAATATGGGCAATTTCATGAGCAACAACAAACCAAAAATTATCTTCTCTGTCATAACGGCCTGTATAAACAATAAACGGTTTATCACTTTCTATAAAAGCAGCTCCATCAAGATATGTTTTGCTTAAATGTGAAAGAACAAAAAAATGAACTCCTGCATGCGATATATCTGATAAAAACTTTTCTATGCCGTTTGATAAAGTTGTATATGTATAAAGTGAGAATGCAATTTTTCTTAAAACGTCTTCATTATATGAATTTTTATTTAATGATGATGAAGCAATTTTTTTTGCGTACATTTTTGCAAAACTAAACCATGCCGACCGATAATATTTTGTAAAATCTGTATCATCTCGAGTCTGTCTTGCAGCCATACCTAAAGAATTATTTTCAAACTGCTTTACAGGGAAAGTCTTTTGACCAAAAAGACGTTCATATTCATTTTCTATTTCTGATATAGATGAAACATTCGAAACGAACCAACCTTTTCTTTTTATTTCAGCTACCGGCATATATTTATGCATCTGAGCTTTTGCTTCCGCAAGGTCTTCTTTTGAAATTTCATTATCATCCTTTTTTGAAATTTCATAATTCAAGGCAACTTTCATCCAAAAATCAGGAGATTTATTAAATATTCTACCTAATAATCCTGCAGTTTCTGTAGTGATGCATTGTTTATTATTTATAAGATAACTAATTTTCTTGTGCCCAAGACCGGAAATTTCCGCAAGATCTGATTGAGTCCATCCTAAAGAATCCATCATGCGGACAATAATTTCTCCAGGACTTGTTTTCTTGAAGGGCTTTAATTTTTCATTCATTTTTATACCCCCATATTTTTGTTTGTAAGACTGATGACTTTTACATTGTTTCCTTCATCAGCAAATTCAATACTAAGATTGATTTTCCATCCATTATAAAGAAAGAGAGTGCAGGTTCCATCATCTTGGAGCAGATTTTTAAACGGTGGAAAATCCAAATCTTTCATATTCGAAGCAGAACCTGCCATTTCTATTCCAACAAGAAAATCATCTAAAACCTTTTTAGGAACATCTATATAATCATCAGAAAAACCTTTTACGTAAAGTTCCTGTAATTTCTTATTGCAAAAAGTAACAGTCAAGTTTTTCTCCATTAGAAAAATAGTAACATAAAAAAGTATGTTTTGTCAAATTTATTTTTCTAATTTGGAAAAATATAGGATACAAAAAAATGCATATCCCCTTGAAATCCACCCTGCCGACCTGTTTTTACGCAATGCAAGTAAAACGCGTGAAGAAGTCCATGATTTTTTTGAGAAGGAAGTATTAGAAACCGTTAAGGAACTGGTTGAAAAAAAATTCCCGGGAATTTCTGATGGTGAAGAATAAAGCAGCACCAAACCATAAATCCCCGGTTTTTGTCGGCATTAGTTTACTGAAATTTTATACACGGTGTCGTTTCTTAAAATAACGCGCTCGGCTTCCTGAGAGTTTGAAAGCACCAGGAGGATTGAGCCGTCTTTTGTAAAACCGATAAGGTATGCCGAAGTGTAATCCGGGAAGACGCGTTTTTCTCCGTTTATAAAAAT
>JAFNQK010000269.1 GCA_017386165.1 Treponema sp. | reverse complement strand
GGATCCTCGATCGCGTAGAAACGACCGCCGCCGGGACAGAAGGAGCCATATTTATCGACGAAGGACTGCGCCTCCTCCGGGGTCATGCCGATGCCCTCATAAATCAAGAGGTCGTTGGTGGTGTGGAGTACAATGATAAGTAGGATTACAGGTGTAAAATACTTTGAATCAACCATGCCGACAGAAAGGCCTTTTTGAGCAACGATTAGGGCTACCTCGCCACGAACCATCATTCCGAGACCAATCTGATAAGATTCTTTCCAGTTGTATTTCATGCATTTTGCGATTCCTGAGCAGCCGATTACTTTTGAAAGGCATCCTACAAGTACAAATGCGATACTGAACCAGAGCAGGTTCAGGTTCATGCCGGAGAGGTCTGTTTTTAAGCCGATGCTTGCAAAGAAAATCGGACTAAAGAACATGTAACTGTTGATGTCAATTTTGCTTTCCATGTAGCCGGCGTCAGTAAGGTTACAGAAAACTACGCCTGCAATGTAGGCGCCTGTAATGTCTGCGATTCCAAAAAAGCGTTCTGCAATATATGAATAGAGAAGGGCTACACCCAGAGCGTAGATAGGAATGCGTCTTGAGTGTGGGTGCCTTTTGTCATACCATTTAAACAATTTGTATAGAAAGAAACCTGCAATAATTGCAAAAACAAAGAACAAGAAGGTTTTTAATAGGATGAGGCCGATTCCACCTTTACCTGTGCTGATACCGATTACTATTGTAAGGGCAATGATTCCAAAAACATCATCGATAATTGCGGCGCTGACGATTGTCTGACCAATATCGGATTTAATTTTTCCTAATTCCTTTAATGTGGCAACACTTATGCTGACTGAGGTTGCGGTAAGAATGGTACCGATAAACATTGCCTTGTAGAAATTCTCTGTTCCAAATCCGTCAAAGCCCCAGAAGCAGAGTGCCAAAACTGTTCCCATAGCGAGAGGAACTAAAACTCCGCATGCTGCAATAACAGTTGATTTTATCCCTGATTTAATGAGAGATTTTAGATTGGTACCTAGACCGGCGCTGAACATGATGAGAACAACACCGATTTCTGCCATGTATCCGATAAACTGGTTTGTTTCGCCGTAAAGAGAACCTGCCACATCAGCACCGTAATTGTTAAAGAAGGGGAGGAATCTAAGTAAAAGTCCTGCAACAATCTGTCCCGCTACCTGTGGGATTCCAACCTTTTTAGCAAGAGTTCCAAAAAATTTGGCAAAAATAACGATTATGCCAACCGACAAAAGAATCTGTAAAACAATTTCGCTGTTAGAAATTTGTGTATCCATGTAAATTATTATAGTGATTTTGCATTTATGAGAGAATAATTTTGATAGAAAAAAAATTGAATATTCAAAAGTTGTAGAATATAATAGGAGAATATGGAAGCGCAGCAGAAAAATTCATTTGATGAGCTAGTTGCAGGAATTAGCCAGGATGAGCGACAGTTTTTACTTGCAAAAATAAATCAGAATAAGGTTGATGATACTCCTCTTTTGACACCTTTGCGGGAAGAAGAGTCCTATAGTTCTGTTGAAACAAAGTTAAATAACGAATCTCTTTTATATAGATTTTTCTTATGGATTAGAACTTTAATCACAAAAAGAACAAAATTTGAAGTATATAATCAGGATCTGGTGGACGATCTTGCAAGAAAGATAAACCGCAAACACCCCGGTATTATCGATATGCGCAACGGACTCTTGCAGTCTCTTTTCTTTGAAAAAATCAAACAGTTAAAAGAAGCGGCTGATTTCTTTAAGCCATATTTTTCCGTCGTTAATGAAAAGCCAGGAAGATTCTATGTTTTTTTAAGTACTTTTGTAGCTCCTTCTATTTCTACTTCTATTAATGAACAGGCAGATCCGTATCAGATTCCTTTTGAACGGAATCTACAAATGAGCTTAGAACCAGTCTCATAAAAAGAATGGACGGTGTTCTAAAAGATATTCAGCCGGGAGCAAAGTCAAAACTCTATGGAACTGTTCGTGGGCTCAACTGGCTTGATAAGTTTACCCAGCTTCCGTATCTTCATTTTATTGCACAGTTTACGGCTATTATCTCAGAGGCATACACCTGTCCTTATACAAACGCTCAGGTGGATTATCCGATTTTTGCAAGTGTTCTTGCAGATGCAAAGAGTATACCTCAAGAAGCCCTTGATGCACTTTATCTATATGTTTCACGACGTGGAAAAACTGATATTGGTGTGAATAATAATAACAACGCAGAATATGATAGCGACGCCGCTATGAAAGAATTTATGGCAAAAGCCATTTCTCATATTTCCATGATTCAAATGTTTATTTCTACAGTTCCTCTTGAAGCGTTGGGAAAAGTCCTTTTTTGTGATTACGACTGGCAGGTCGGTTCTAGCGGTGGTGGAGAAGACTGGTTTGTAAAGTTCAAGGAAGAATGGAAGGTCATTTTTGATGAACGATGGGAAATGTGGCTCCGGGATAAAAAGAAGGCTCAGCTTGCTACAACCCTCAAAGAAAAATTTGGCGTTGAAAAATATCCTGAAATTCCATATCGGCCATGGGCAAAGCTGTGGGGTGGAGTTCCGTTCCGCTGTGAGATGACTGGTGCATTTTTAACTTGGTTTGCCGCAAATAAATATGACGAAGTAATGAATGTCCTCAATGTTCTGATTCTCGAGGGAATATTCATTAACAACGAAAACCGTGCCGAGCTGTCAGAGGCGGTAAATGATTTTTCAAATATCAACCAGGAAGTTCTTGTATTTATTGAGTCCCTGTCAGACCGTGGCCAGATTGGTGGAACCTTCTTAAAACTTGCAGAAGAACACATCCGCTCGTTAAAGGGTCAGTCGGTTGTTGATAATATAATTCTCAATGCAGAAATGAATGTTCGTACCTGGGAAAAAATCATGTGTGATTCTCTCCGTACAATTGAGATGGTTCTGCATGGTATTCTCGATGAACAGAAAGACAAGGGCTATGATACGATTCAGAATTTGAGAACTATTCGTGGACATGAAAATCATACCTATCGTGAAAAACTTGCTCAGACCCGAGAACTGCTCCAGGAAACCCGCAAAATCCTTGCAGAAATTGAACCTCTCGATTTGCCAAAAGCAGGCCAGAAAAAATAGAGGGGCTTTTCGTGGTTAGAATAAAATTAAATCAGCAGGAAATATTTGACGGCCGTGTTGAATATCCCTTTTATAAGGGAGGAAAGCCTTTGGTTCATTCCTCTACTGAAAACAATCCTCTCTGGGGAATGACTCTCTTAGAAAGCGGTTCAATGCGCTTTAGATGGAATGAAAAAAATCCTAACCGAGAGGCCGTTCTTGATAAAATTTGCAGCCGCCAGCATGGAAAAAACTTTGCTCCGCTGGCAGTTGAGCAGGATCACACAAAAATTGTTTACGATATAAAAAAAGCAGAAGAAGCAGAGGGACTCGTAGGAGACGGGTTGATAACAGGTAATAGAGAACTGGTTCCCGTTGTTACTATTGCGGATTGTGTTCCTATTTGTCTGTATGATTCTGAAACAGGAGTTTTTGGAGCTGTTCATTCCGGCTGGAAAGGTACGGGTATAATAGAGGAATGGATACATATTGCCCGGGAGAACTACGGAACAAAACCAGAGAATGTTTGTGTTGCAATCGGCGCTCATATTCATGACTGCTGCTATGTAGTTAATCAGGAACGAGCTGAGTATTTTAGAAAAAACTTTTGCAAAGAATGTGTTTTCCCTGTAAAGCCAGGAGAGCTTCTCTGTAAAGGTGCAAACATAAATTGGGACAACGGAAGCGGACCGGTGTTTAGACTTTCTCTACTCAGGGCAAATTTCAGCCTTGCTGAAAAGATTGGAATCCCAGAGGATAATATCGTTGTCCTTGATGAGTGTACCTGCTGCAATACGCTTTTTGGCTCTAATCGCAGGGAAACTTCAAACTATAAAGGGGATCCAGAGGCGATGATTAAGTTTACTGTTGGAGCCGCTTTTGTAAGATGGTGAAAGCCTTCTTCTTTCTTCTGATAATAGAATTTATTACCCATTTTCACTATAATTCAATTTATGACTAACGGCGATAAAATTGTTATTCGAGGGGCCAGAGAGCATAATCTCAAGAATATTGATCTTGATATTCCGCGTAATAAGCTTGTTGTAATTTCTGGGCTCAGCGGTTCTGGTAAAAGTTCTCTTGCATTTGATACTCTTTTTGCAGAAGGGCAGCGACGTTATATGGAAAGCCTTTCTTCTTATGCCCGCCAGTTTCTGGGAACAATGGATAAGCCAGATGTCGACATGATAGAAGGCCTTAGTCCTGCAATTTCAATTGAACAAAAATCTACAAATAAAAATCCTCGTTCTACAGTCGGAACAATTACAGAAATTTACGATTACTACAGACTTCTGTTTGCCAGAACCGGTCATGCTCACTGTCCTGTTTGTGGCCGCGAAATTCGTGAACAGTCCATCGATACAATTATCGATACAATTATGAGCTGGGAAGAAGGTTCTAAGATTCAGATTCTTGCTCCTGTTATCCGCGGAAAAAAAGGCGAACATACAAAAGTCATTGATGATGCAATCAAAAGTGGCTTTGCCCGTGCAAGAATTGACGGGGTCGTTACCAGTCTTGATGAGCCTGTAAAACTTGATAAACAGAAAAAGCACACTATCGAAATTATTGTCGACCGAATTGTGCTGAACTCTGATTGCCGAAAGCGTCTTGCAGACAGTGTTGAAACTGCTTTGAACAGTGCAAACGGCATCATTATCGTTACCCGTCGGATTAATGACAAGGATGAAGAAATCTTTTTCAGCCAGAAAAATGCCTGCCCGGACTGCGGTATTTCTATTCCAGAACTTCAGCCCCGCCTGTTCTCTTTTAATAATCCTTTTGGAGCTTGTCCTGAGTGTACAGGTCTTGGTGAGAGAATGGAATGGGACATCAATAAAATCATCCCGGATTCGACCTTGAGCTTTAATCAGGGAGGTCTTGCTTTTTACAATCCCGAAAGCGAATGGAATCATTCTATGTTTGAGGCTGTGGCTCAAGCGGGAGGCTTTTCTCTGGATACTCCTATAAAGGACCTTTCAAAAGAACAGTACGATTATCTATGGTACGGAGATGAAGAAAAAAACGTACACTGGATTTATAAAAAACAGAGCGGAGAAGGTTATAGTGAATACAACCGTCCCTGGCTTGGTGTCCTGGCTGATATGAAACGCCGTCATTCCGAGGCTTGGGGTGAAAATCAGCGCCTTAGAATAGAAGAAAAGTTTATGTCGGTAAGTGAATGTACTACTTGTCATGGAAAGCGCCTTAGAACAGAGGCTCTGGGCGTAACCGTTGGTGGAAAAAACATTCACGAGCTTACACAATTGAGCGTACAGGAATCTATCGATTTTTTTGATAAGATAGAATTTTCCGAAAGCGAAAAGCAGATTGCTTCTCAGGTATTAAAAGAAATAAAATCCCGTCTCAAATTCTTAAAAGATGTAGGACTTGATTATCTGACTTTGGACCGATCCGCAGAATCTTTAAGCGGTGGTGAAGCCCAGCGTATTCGACTTGCAACTCAGATTGGTTCGGCCTTGACGGGGGTAATGTATATTCTCGATGAGCCGTCCATCGGACTTCATCAGAGGGACAACCAGAGACTTATCGATACTCTTACATATTTGAGAGACCAGCAGAATACAGTAATTGTTGTTGAACACGATGAACAGACTTTAAGAACTGCTGATTACCTGGTTGATATCGGTCCTGGTGCCGGTGTTCACGGTGGCCATGTGGTAGCCTGTGGTACTCCTCAAGAAGTTATGCAGATAAAAGAAAGCAAGACAGGTCAGTACCTGGCTGGAACTTTGCGCATGGATATTCCACTTAAGCGCCGAAAGGGAAATGGTTCTTTCCTCTCAATTTCTGGAGTAACTGAGCACAATCTCAAAAATGTCAGTGCCGAGATTCCTCTGGGTACCTTTACCTGTATTACAGGGGTTTCCGGCTCAGGAAAATCTACCCTTATGAGCGATGTTCTCTATCCTGTGGTTTCCAATAAATTAATGAGAACAAATTATCCAAGCGGAAAATATGAATCGATTTCTGGAATTGAAAATCTGGATAAGGTAATTAATATCGATCAGAGTCCTATCGGCCGAACTCCCCGAAGTAATCCTGCAACTTATGTGGGCGTTTTTGATTCTATCCGAGATTTGTTTGCAGAGCTCCCGGAATCCAAGGCCAACGGATATACAAAAGGTCGTTTCAGCTTTAATGTAAAAGGCGGCCGCTGTGAAAACTGTCAGGGAAGCGGAACTATCACCATTGAGATGAATTTTCTGCCGGATGTATTTATTACTTGTGACGTT
>JAFNQK010000268.1 GCA_017386165.1 Treponema sp. | reverse complement strand
TGTTGGATTATTCGGGTTGCAGATATACACCACAGCCGGCTCTTTGCTGATAATATCCTGCTCAAACCTTTCTGCGTTAAACGTAAAGTCTGCATTGTATTCCGAGAAGAACACATCCGCTCCATTTGCCTGGCAAGTCAGACGAAAGTTATCATACGAAGGTCCCAAAATCATTACAGGATCACCAACGCCGATAAATACCTTGCAGATATATTCATGCAACGCATCCGAACTGGCAAAATACTGCACATTCTCTTCCGGCAATCCTATATAGTTGGCTATGAGTTGTAACAACTTCTCATTGTGCGTCACAGGATACAAATGGAAGAAGTCCGGCTGCTGCAACAATTCTTCTATGCGCTGCTTTACTAATGGAGAAGGTGCTACGGTAGCCTCGTTCCAGTCCAGCTTGAGCACCTCCTCGCGCTCCTCCGGTCTGACTGACCATATGGCGTGCGAAGCCAACTTATACGGCTTAATATTCCGTAAGTATTTATTTGGAAATCTCATATTTTGTATCTCCCTTATTTTCAGATGGTTCTAATTCTATTAGTTCTAATACTTCAGTATTATCTTTTATTTCTTTATCTAATTTATTATATAAACTAACCTCTTTTTTTAAGATTGTTAGTTCTTTATTTAATTTGTTTGCTTCATCTATGTTGTCCCAGAAATTTGGTTTGTTCATTTCTTCTTCAATAGAAGAAATTCTATTCTGTTTTGCTTGGACGTCAAAGAGACCTCCCAATACTAGAAAGTTTTTCTTTTAATTCGTTAATTGTTTCTTTTATTTCTCTTATTTCCATATTTTTCCACCGGTTTTATTATAACATATTATTCCACGAAAAAAAGCCTAGTTTTAGGCTTTCTTTGCTACAATTCCATAGTATCTTCTTAAAAGTCTTATTTGTCCATCATAAGAGTTTTCTTCGATGTATTCATCAAGTTTTTCATCATCAATGTCTTGTGCATAGTAATCTTTGTTGTCATCATTCATTTCGCTGAAGTCATCTATGATTGGAACCTTTTTTAAGAACTCTTTGAATAATACTCTGTTTTTGAAGTATTCTCTTTCATGGATTGGTACTAATTCAACATCTTGGAAACCAGCGTCTAAGACATTTTCATAATCTACAACGCTGATTGGTTTTTCATTGTTGTAAGATTGGCCTTTGCCAAATATTCTTTTTAAAGACCAGCAATCATACTTGTCAACGCCATGGATTAGTAAATAACCACCTGGTTTTAAGCATCTGTAAATTTGTTTTGGATCTGTTACAGTATTTCTTGCTACAACAATGTCAAAGTATTCTTCTGGAACATCCATTGCTAGATTGTCCATTAAACGGAAGGTGATGTTTGTTCTTCCACTTTGTGCTAAATTTTTGTTTGCAGTTTCTATCATTCCTTCAGAGAAATCTGTTCCAAGTATTTCAGCACATTCTGGAAATGATCTTAATACTTTTTCACCTCCACCAGTTCCTAAATCTAATATTTTTGATTCTTTGTTAGCAAGTTTTTTTAATATTTCATATAAATCCCATTTTGTTAAACTTTCTGTTTGAATTTCAAACATTGAAAAATCCCAATCTTTGATTTCTTCATAATACTCCAATTCTTTTTCTTGTTTCATAATTTTTCCTCTTTTCTTGTTTTTTTCTTGTTGTGATTGTATTAAAAAAGAACCTCCTTTCATGAACACAAATAACCAATCACAAATTAATGTGTTTGTATTTGCCATTCATGAGGAGATTCTAAAGGCTCTTCATTACACGAGATTTAAAACTTGAAAAAGAGCGAAGCGAAAGTCTTCTCCTGAATATTCTTCCTAAAGAAATTGCCGCCGAACTTACCGAAAACCCGAACAAAACCATAGCAAAATCCTACCCTAATGCAACAGTTCTTTTTACTGATATCGTCGGCTTTACAAATATGAGCGGAAAAATGTCAGCCCAAAATGTTGTAAAAATGCTCAATTTAATGGTTACCCGTTTTGACGAACGTGCAAAAAAATGCGGTATTGAAAAAATCAAAACAATCGGAGATGCATATATGGCAGCCACAGGCCTGACAGAAAATCCGGATAACGACGGAGCTTCAAAAATGATTGAATTCGCCCGTGGCCTTTTAAACGATGTCGCATCTTTCAACGCCGACTACAAAACAAACATTCTGATCAGAATCGGAATCAACACCGGAAACCTGGTAGCAGGCGTCATCGGTAAATCAAAGTTTATCTATGACATCTGGGGAGACACAGTAAATGTAGCAAGCAGAATGGAAAGCACAGGCGAACCAATGAAAATCCACGTAAGCGAAACCACCCACGCCCAGACCAAAGCCCGTTTTTCTTACAGCGAACCTGTAGAAGTCACAGTCAAAGGCAAAGGTGAAATGAAAACTTATTTTGTTAATGATTCCGCCGGGTGACCTTAATTAATCTGATAATGCAGAACTATCCTTTTCGTGAAGTAATAAGTATTCTATGGGCGGATGGTTGGTATGAGGTTGCTTGTGTAGGTGACCATCACCATTTCAAACATCCAGAAAAAAAAGGTCGGGTTACAGTTCCTCATCCAAACAAGGATTTACCGATGGGAACTGTAAAGAGCATTTTTAGACAAGCTGGAATCACTATTAATTAAGGGGGCTATAATGAAAAACGATTACGCATTCATCGCGATTTTTGAATATGAAGATGACGGAATAAATATTTCTTTCCCAGATTTAGAAGGCTGCTTTTCCTGTGCAGAGGCAAATGATACCGACACAGCTTTAAAAAATGCAAAAGAAGCTTTAGGCCTTCACTTATTCGCCATGGAACAGGACGGAGAAACAATCCCAACTCCTACTCCTATCAATAAAATCACCCTTGAAAAAAATCAGGTTCCAGTTCTCATTGATGTTTTTATGCCTTCAGTCAGAGCGGCAGTAAAAACTTCTTATGTAAAGAAGACCTTGTCTCTCCCGGCCTGGCTCGCCGCTTTAGCCGACGAAAAAGCCGTAAACTGTTCAAAGGTTTTCCAGAAAGCTCTGATGGATTTTCTAGAAGTGAAAGAACCTGCAAAAAATATGATAACTTTATAACTCTTTTTATTTGGGTGTTCCCGTCGGTGGCTCCGCCACCTTACCCAGTTTTGCTTTGCAAAACTGGCGGGTCGGGCGTTCCGCGGCTTACCTACGGACGGTCTGCTTGCGCAGACTGCAGCCTTGCCGATGGCAAGGCTGCACCGCTCCATGCCCTAACACAAAATTCTGGAAAATGAAAAACAATTCTATTTTCTGTAAAACTCTTTTCCGCCAAAATCTTTCCAGGTCTTATACATATCGATGTAGTTTTCTTTTATAAATTTTTGAATAGTTGTAATTTCGGAATCTGTTAAATCGCCTCTTTTTTGCATAACAGAAGAACCATCTTCTCTTACAAAAAATTTTGCAGAATTCACTTCTGTCAATTTTCTATCACTTGCATGAACATGCATGGCTTCAACTATGCATTGAGAGGTAAAATACAAATAGTGATTTGCAATTTTATCGCGAAAATATTTAGGCATTATGTCCCTCTAAGCTTAAAAACTGAAGGTTCTTTTTTGCCAACCCCAAAACGATATTTTGCTCAATAGAATCCATATTTGTTTCTATAATTTCACAATCTTTATTAATTACAATTGCACAATCTGGATGTTCAAGATTAAGAATACCAATAAAACCATCTTCTCTTGGTAAAAATGCATATCCTGAAACAATTAATTGAGCTTCATTCTTAATCTTTTCAATATTAGATTTAAGCATATTGTATCTTCACCTCTTTAATAGGTTTCAAAAATGCTCTTTTATCCATAAAAAGCCCGTCAAGCACTGGCTGCAAATCAATATATTCTTCAATTTCTTCAGACTTGTTTTTATATTTTGCCATAACCTCAATATAACCATTGTCCCATAACAAAACTTTTGTATATCGTTCCAAATTGTCACAAGTCCTGAATGTTAAAGTCTTTCCAGCAAAAGAGAATGTTGTGTATTTATCAAAACTACTTAAAATCGCTGTTTCCATAAGTACCTCTTTTCTCAATGATTTTAACATGATTGTAAAAAAAAAGCGATGACTCATTCGGAATCATCGACTTCATTATTAATGATTATATTTCGGGTGTTACCCCTGCTCCGCATGGGTCGGGCGTTCTGCGGCTTACCTACGGACGGTCTGCTTACGCAGACTGCAGCCTTGCCGATGGCAAGGCTGCACCGCTCCATGCCCTAACACAAAGTTAGGTTTGTATTTCAAAAAAATCCATAGCCTGAAAAAAGAAATAAATATTTCTTTTATCCATAAAAACGTAGTATAATTTTAGTAATTGATTTTTGATTATGAAAACGAGGGATATACTATGATAGGTAATCAAGATCCAAGTTGTGAATATGCTAAGCCAGATGAATTTGAAGGTGATACTGTTTACGTATGTAATAACCCAGATTGCCCTGTGTATCAACGGCTTTGCGATATGGATATATGTTGTCCTGATGATGAGTTTGAAAATGATGATGACTGTATTTTCAAAGATTATTATGGTCTTTGTGGTAACGATGACAGTTATAATCATGGTGATTATTGTTCTGGACGATGTGGGGATTTTGA
>JAFNQK010000267.1 GCA_017386165.1 Treponema sp. | reverse complement strand
AGTTTTGCCGACGGCAAAATCTGCATGTGATAAAAAGTACACGGAAGTACTTTTTATCACGCCTCCTCAACGTAAATAAAAATACCAACGTCATTAAGTTTCGCTCATTGAACTGCTGTCTAGTCTGTCAAAGTTCTTGTCATGAATAAACACTACCATAAAATTGTAACCGCCTCTCTAAGATTATGTCAAAGAAATTCTATATCAGAAAACCTGTTGATTTTCCTATTTTATTAGTCTATAATCATTCAATTATATTTTTGATTATTTTTTAGTTAAAGGGGATAAACTTATGGCTTTCTTTTTTTCAGAACCATCACACACATTCGATGAATATCTGTTAGTTCCAGGCTATACTGGACCAGATTGCATTCCTGCCAATGTATCGTTAAAAACTCCAATCGTACGATACAATAAGAAAGCCGGTGAAAAATGTCCGCTTACAATGAACATTCCAATGGTAAGTGCTGTAATGCAGGCCGTTTCAAATGACACTCTTGCAATTGCACTTGCAAAAGAAGGCGGAATCAGTTTTATCTACGGTTCACAGACAATCGAAAACCAGGCTGCAATGATTGCTCGTGTAAAATCTTATAAAGCAGGATTTGTAACATCTGATACAAATATCCGCCCTGATCAGACACTGGAAGAACTTGTTGCAAAAATCGAAGCAACAGGTCATTCAACAGTTGCAGTTACAGATAACGGCGAAGCAAACGGAAAACTTTTGGGAATCATTACAGAACGAGATTTCCGCATTGACCATTGTCCAAAAGGTGCAAAGGTTCAGGATTACATGACTGTCCTTGGAGACCTTGTAAAAGCAGAAACTGGAATCACTCTTGAAGAAGCAAACGATATCATCTGGAAAAACAAAATCAATCAGCTTCCTGTAGTTGATAAAAACGGAAATCTCCAGTATCTCGTATTCAGAAAAGATGCTGCAAGTCACGAAGAACATCCGCTTGAACTCCTCGACAACCAGAAGCGCTATATCGTAGGTGCCGGAATTAACACCCGAGACTACATGGAACGCGTTCCTGCACTCCTTGAAGCCGGCGTTGATGTAATGACACTCGACTCTTCAGAAGGATTTACTGAATGGCAGAGCCGCGCACTCAAAGATATCCACGCAAAATGGCCAAACGCAAAGGTTGGTGCCGGAAATGTTGTTGACGCAGAAGGATTCCGCTTCCTTGCAGAAGCCGGCGCAGATTTCGTAAAAATCGGTATCGGCGGTGGTTCAATCTGTATCACACGAGAACAGAAAGGTATCGGACGCGGACAGGCAACAGCAACAATCGAAGTTGCAAAAGCTCGCGATGAATATTACAAAGAAACAGGAATCTATGTACCTCTATGCTCAGACGGCGGTATCGTTCATGACTACCATGTAACACTCGCCCTTGCAATGGGTGCAGACTTTGTAATGCTCGGCCGCTACTTTGCCCGCTTCGACGAATCTCCAACAAACAAATTAATCGTAAACGGAAGCTACGTAAAAGAATACTGGGGCGAAGGTTCAAACCGCGCACGTAACTGGCAGCGCTACGATTTGGGCGGTAAAAAAGGAATGGCTTTCGAAGAGGGTGTAGACAGCTACGTTCCATACGCAGGAAGCCTCCACGATAACGTAACTCTTACTACAAGCAAGGTAATCCACACAATGTGTAACTGTGGCGCCGTAACAATTCCTGAACTCCAGGAAAAGGCAAAAATCACACTTGTAAGCCCAGCTTCAATCCGCGAAGGTGGCGCCCACGACGTTGTAGTTAAAAACACAAGCATTCACGCTGAGTAAAAAAATCTGCGCAAAGGATGCGCAGCACAGCGAAGAACCAAAGGTTCTTCAAAGCTACAAAAATGCATGGACGCATTTTTGTAGCTCAAATCCCAGCATACACGCTGAGTAAAAAATTATAAAACTGACTGTCGAGTTTAATTGAAACAACATAAAAATTGGTGCGAAGGAGCGAAGCGATGATTAAAAACACTCTGTTTATGGTCGTCGCGCAAGCGACGATTTTATAGGTTCCCCTACCATAAACAGCGTGTAGTGCACTAGTGCACGTTTTTGTATCACCGCTATTGCGACTGGTAGCCAATTTTGATGGAAAATCATAGAACCCGACATTCGACCTTTTAATTCAATTGTGCTAAACTTGGATTATGACGAAAGTTGTTTTATCAAATATTTTTGTTCAGATTTTTATAATCGGAACTGTTCTTACCTTTTTAATCAATCAGTTTTTGGAATTTGTTGATTTTCGCGCACGAATAAAAAACGGGGGAAAATTACCTGCCGAACTGGAAAAGTTTTCTGCCGCAGAAGTTTTTGACCGTGAAAAGCTTGCAAAAATAAGTGCCTACGAAAACGCAAAGTATTATTTGTGGATTCCGAAATCTTTAAGTTCAACTGTACTTACATTCATTCTAGTATTCAGCGGCTTTTATCCATGGATGTTCAATGTTGTATGCCGTTATACAGGTTTTCCTAATGGATTTTTGAGCACTTATTTGTGTTCCCTTCTGTTTTTCTTTTTAATTGGAATACCTTCTTCCATTCTTTCAATTCCGTTTGATTTAATTCACGAATTTATAATCGAAAAGAAATTCGGTTTTTCAAAAATGACTTTTAAACTCTGGCTCGTAGATCAAGTAAAATCGACTTTAGTTTCCGGAATTCTTGGAATCGTTTTGATGGCTGTTGTAATCGCAGTTTTAACCTT
>JAFNQK010000266.1 GCA_017386165.1 Treponema sp. | reverse complement strand
GTAGAAGTTGATTTTGCATAAAGCTGAACAAGTTCTGTTCCCGCCTTGCGTCCAAGAGGAGTATTAAGGCCTCCTTCTTTTTTATATTCAGATTCTTTTGCAACAATCGGCTCATTTTTACCACTTACAAGTTTTTCAAGATCAGAAGCGATTTCTGCCATATTGTCGTTACGAGCCTGGTCGCCATATTTTTCAAGAAGAATACGGGCATATTTCAAGGCTTCACCATAATTTCCAACCCGTCTCTGGAGAGAAATAAGGTTCTTGGTTGCACTGTAAACATAAGTGCTGTCAGGATATTTCTGGATAAGAGAAGTATTCTGCATAATTGCAAACTTTTCATTTGCAGTGTGATCATAACAATCAGCGGTATAATACATACTGGCAGGAATAAACTGTCCGGTAGGGTACTTTGTTGTGTATTCCTTAAAGCGCAAAAGAGAAGTCTTGTAATCTTTTTTTGCGTAGAATAATTCACCGCGGCGGAACAATGCTTCTTCAGCAAGTTTTTCTCCGCCAAATCCGTCATAAACCGCTTTATAGGTTGCATCAGAAGTATCAGTCTGGTTCAAGGTTTCAAAAATCTGAGCCATTTTAAAGAGACTCTTCATTCCAAAAGTATTGTTTAACTTGGAATATGGAGTCAAAAGATTAATCGCAGAGCTGTAATTCTTTTCATCACAGTGAATGTCTGCACAGAGAAGAACGCTTTCTTCAAGATTCTGGGCATTTGTTCCGCTGGTCCTGATCGCAGCTTCTGCCATTCTTATTGCATCGTCATATTTACCCAGCTGAACTGCAGTTTTAGAAGCCGCCATCTGGGCATTCCACAAAAGCTCGTGCTTTGAATAAGTTTCTGCAAATGAAGAGAGATTTTTGTAAGCCTCTTTATATTTTCCCTGTCTGTACTGAGAATAACCGAGATAGAATGTGGCATAAGAAACTGATTTCTGCTGTTCATTGTCGTTGCGGTCTACATTCTTAAGATAACTGGTAAAACTTTCTTCGGCATAAGGCCAGGAACGGGTATTAAACTGAGCAAGACCAAGAATATATTTTGCTTCAGGAAGGCTGCTTCTTGCACACTGAATCTGACTCTCGGTATAACGTCCGCTCAAAATCAAAACCTTGGCATAATCCAGGCGGGCACTTTCAGACAAAGTTCCATTCTTTTCAGATTTATCAAAAATATACGCAGCTTCTTTCATTCTCTGGAGGCGGGCAAGACTCAAGGCATAGAGCTGGCTGTCTCCGCTTTCAAGAAGGCTGTTTACCTTTGTATAATCATTTGTCTTGTAATGGGCAATGGCCATGTAATAATCGCTGATTTCATCTGCCGGCTGAACCTGTGAACCGTAGCGCTTTACGTCTTCCCAGTTTTCCTGGTATGCGGCGTATTTTGCAAGGAGTCTGTAATAATCGCTTACATAAACAGGGTGTTCATTTGCTTTCTGGATTAACTGGGCAGCCAGAAGAGAATCTTCTGCGCGGCGGGCTGATTCTTTT
Source organism: Treponema sp. (assembly GCA_017386165.1). Classification (GTDB taxonomy): domain Bacteria; phylum Spirochaetota; class Spirochaetia; order Treponematales; family Treponemataceae; genus Treponema_D. The sequence continues at coordinate 5,344 of JAFNQK010000266.1, read as the reverse complement.
GTTACATTTTTACCGGCAATCATTTCTGAACGGTACATTGCAACGTATTCAGAAAGTTCAGGAGTACTGTGCTTTTCTGCTTCGTCAAAATAATTAACGGCTTTTGCATAGTCACCTTCATAATAAGCATCAGTCCCAAGACGTGTCCAGAATTCTGCAAGAAGAGAAGGACTGTCGCTCAAAGTTTTTTGAGCTTCGGCAAGAACAGATCCCGGGTCAGAACCAACTTCTTTTTTATGCTGGGCAGAAACATTATAGGCCTTTTTTAATGCAGTTGCAGCTAAAGTTTTTTCTCCGCTTGCAAGAACCTCGCAGTAAAGGTCATAGGCTTTTTTGTATTCTTTTAAATTGTTATGAGCATCTCCGGCGTATTCTGTCAAAAGATACCAGTTTGTTGAGCCCAAAAGCTCTGGTGTAAACTTTTGATATAGAGCAAGACTCTTTTTAGCCTTGCCGGAATTATTGTAAGAATCCACAAGCTTTAAGAGAGATTCAATATAATCGTTTGAATTGTAGTTTGTTCCGTGGGTGACAGCATATTCAAAAAGCGGAATAGCTTTTTTGTATTCATTCTTTTTGTAATAAATTCGTGCAGCCCCGAGGATTGCCTGTGGATAGTACTGTCCGCTTTCCTTTGTATAAGAACAGTAGTCGTAATAAGAACTCAAGGCAGAATCATAATCTTTGCGGCTTTCATAAACCTTTGCCATCCAGTAGTTGCAGGTGTTTTTAAGAGAAGGCTCAAGATTAGATCCCATAGCATTCTGCAAAACATCGCCGGCCTGTGCAAAAAGATTCATATGCACAAGACTTTCACCCTTCATTACAAGAGCGGAACCGATATAGGCACTTTCAGGAAATTCAGAAGAAAGCCGTTCTGCAAGCTGTACTGCTCCCGGATAAAAACCGCTGTTGTAGCTTGCAGAAAGTTCATTGTAGATTGAAACATCTGTTTCATAGCCGGCAGAAAAGACAGCCGCCGACATAAAAATAGCAGAAATAACTGTAATAAACTTTTTCATATCATTCCTTTAATTTTTTTTATTTCGGGAAAAACTGTTCAGAAGTCTGACAGCGGACAAGATAAATAAAGTCGTTGTGGTATCTTCTGATAAATTCCTCCAGAGAAATTTCTATTCCATCCTTATATATAACACATCTAAAGTGCTTTTGGTTATCAAAATACGGGAAAAAAACCAGACATTCGTTAAAAACCTTTACTTCAGGGCTGCGGCGGTCGGTCTGACGGATTGCCCCAAAATAAAAGGTCTGTGGTTCAGTAACTGCAAGAACATACAAAAGAGGTTTGATATACGAAACTTCATAGCCGGTATTGTCGATGTAACCCGGAGTATTTCTGATTCCTTTTTCTGTCATTTCTGCACTAAAAGGCTCTACAGTAACATCAACGCCACTGTTGCTAAAGTCGTAATGTTTATCAGATCTTACAGAAACGATTCCCGAAGCTAGATTTCTGATCCAGTCCAGAGTAAAAGACAGGGCATACTGCTCAGAGAGAATCCCCTGATAACCGTTATCCTTGTAATCTACAGTTTCCTGAACAAGAGGTTCTCGCTTGAGGGCTCCACCAGTAAGAGGTTCAATAAGGCCGTCCCCTATCCACTTTAAAAAGCCTGGACCGCTTACGGTAATCTTATCCTTGTTTTCAGGTTCGATTTTGCGAGGCTTTCCAGTAGAAATATAGACAGGTTCGCCATTGCCGTCGTACATGGCATCTTCTTCATACACAATCGAAGAAAGCTTATCCCTGATAACACCTGCCATCTGAACTGTATTGCGATAATTATCCGGATAAATATTATTGTAGTGCCAAGGAACCGAAGCACTTGTCCACTTAACAATCTGATCATAACTTGCAGTATAAAAACGTTCAAACCTTAAACCGGTAGGAACACCGCGCACAGCATAAGAACCGTACACAATAAAATCCGCATAAGTCTTATTTTCTACTGGAGTAAACTGAAGAAAAACTTCACTGTCACTTGCAAAATACCATCGGATGCGGAGAGGCTTTCCTGTCTTTTTATCACGAACCAAAAGCCAGCTTCCGATTGCATCGCCGGGATAAACATCCTGCATAACGGTAGATTTTCCCTTATCAGAAATTACATCCACTGCAATGCGGGCATATGGAGCTACAAAGATATTAAAAGAACTGTCTGTTTCTTCAAGACGAACCTGAAATTTTTCTCCGATTGAGTTTGTACGGATTTCAGCCCTGTTCATTCTTACAGAAGAAAGAGGTGCCTCAAACCAGGTTTCAATCAAATTCTTTCGGATTTCTGATGAATCCGGAATCCCGTAACGGTTGTAAAGAGCACAAACGGGACTTGCACAAAGCAGAAGAAAAACTATTGTAAATAAAACAGAAACAGCTCTTTTCATCTGTAACGTCTCCCTTTTTAAGCGTTAACCGGAACATCCTGATTTTTTACAGGTTCTGTATCAGTCAAAGAAGCGCCTTCTGCAAGACGAACCTCCGGCAATACAACTGTTCCATCAGGATTATGAATCTTTCCGTCCTCTTCTTCATCAGGATGCTGTCCTGCAGGGGCATTAGAAAGAAGAAGTTTAAGGCGGTTAAGCTGGTTAACTTCTGAACTACCCGGATCGTAGTCGATTGCACTGATGTTTGCACCAGGGAACCGGCGACGGAGCTCCTTAATCATACCCTTACCAGTAACATGGTTAGGGAGACAGGCAAACGGCTGAACACAGGCGATGCTTGGAGCACCTTCTTTGATAAGCTCAACCATTTCTGCAGTAAGGAACCATCCTTCTCCAGTAATATTACCCAGCTGAACAATGTCGTCTACCCCTTCCATAAGTTCATAGATAGAAGAAGGAGCATCAAAACGATGACTCTTGTTCAGGTATTTTTTCATCTTGTTACGGTACAACTCTAAGAACCACACAAGGAGTCTTGCATTACGCTCTGTTTTCTTAGGGAAGGCAAGTTCCTGATGACGGAAGATACCTGTACTAAACGAATAGAAGAAGAAGTCTGTTAAATCCGGCATAACGCATTCTGCACCTTCTCGCTCAATTGTACCAACGATGTCGTTATTAGCAGTTGGATGGAACTTAACAAGGATTTCTCCAACAACACCGACACGAGGCTTTTTAATCGGCTTTAACGGAAGTGCATCAAATTCTTTGATGATCTTTTTGAGCATCTTGTGGTAACCGTGAATAGAAGCCTTCTGTACCTGCTTTTCGGCATAAGCTGACCACTTTTCATAGAGAGCATTTGCGCTGCCAGGAACAGCTTCGTACGGACGGGTTCGGTAAAGAACACGCATCAAAACGTCACCGGTCAAGATTGCCATCAAAAGACGGTGCAAGAGAGAAAGAGTAATCTTAAAGCCCGGATTCTTTTCAAATCCCTGAGCGCTAAGAGAAAGAACCGGAATATGACCCCAGCCGGCATCATTTAATGCACGACGAATAAATCCAATGTAGTTGGTTGCACGACATCCACCACCTGTCTGAGTGATAATCAGAGATACGTGGTTAAGATCGTACTTTCCAGATTCAAGAGCAGCAATCATCTGTCCTGCTACAAGAATTGAAGGATAACATGCATCGTTGTTTACATATTTAAGTCCGGCTTCTACAGCCTTTGGATCTACAGCGTCGAGAACTACAAAGTTATACCCTGCTGCCTGGAATGCCTTCTTTAAAATTCTAAAGTGAATTGGAGACATCTGAGGACCAATGATTGTATGGGTATACTTCATTTCTTTTGTGAATACCTGTCTCTGGTATGCAGCGGATTTTACAACAGGCTTACGGTTATGTCGCTGACGTTCCCGCACAGCAGCAATAAGAGAACGAATACGGATACGAACCGCACCAAGGTTACTTCCTTCGTCGATCTTAATAAGAGTGTACATTCTTCCCTTGGCACGCATGATTTCGTCTACCTGATCGGCTGTAACGGCATCAAGACCACAACCAAAAGAAGTAAGCTGAAGCATTTCAAGGTTAGGCATACCGGCAACAAAACTTGCGGCACGGTACAAACGGTTATGGTAAACCCACTGATCGATAATGCGCAAAGGACGTTCAATTGAACCGAGGTGAGCTACGCTGTCTTCTGTGAATACAGCAAGACCGAGAGCATTGATCATTTCTGGAATACCGTGATTGATTTCCGGATCAAGGTGATATGGACGGCCAGAAAGAACGATACCGTTTCCGCCGGCTCTAATCATAAGTTCAAGAGCATCTTCTCCGGCCTGTTTTGTATCTTCACGGAATTTTTCCTGTTCTTTCCATGCGGCATCTACAGCATCTTTAATCTGCTTTTCTGTTAGGGCCGGGAATTTAGGAAGCATTTCTTCGCAAAGGCGTTCTGCAAGTCGTTTCTTGTCGTAAATTGGAAGGAACGGATCCATGTAAGTAATAGAAGGATCCTGACGAAGCTCATCAACGTTATTGCGGAGAACTTCTGGATAACTTGTTACGATTGGACAGTTGTAGTGATTTCCTGCCCCGGAATCTTCCATCTTTTCGTATGGAGCACAAGGATAGAAAATGAACTTAACGCCACGTTGAATAAGGCTTACTACATGTCCGTGACTGATTTTTCCAGGATAACAAACTGATTCCGACGGAATTGTCTCGATACCTTTTTCATAAACCGCACGGCTTGAACGCTGACTCAAAATTACGCGGAAGCCCAGTTTTGTAAAGAAGGTAAACCACATCGGATAGTTTTCGTACATATTGAGGACACGAGGAATACCAACATCTCCCATCGGAGCATCTTCTTTCTTTAACGGAACATAATTGAAAAGTCGTTTATATTTCCATTCAAAGAGGTTAGGCATCTTTTCGCCAACGTCTTCTACGCTGGTGTTTGCCTTGTTGCTTGCGTCGATTACATTACCTTCAATTTCGGCACCTTTTTCACAGCGGTTACCTGTAATGAATACGCGTTTTTCTGTGGCTGTAGAGAAGGTATTAATAGTAAGAAGACAATTGTTCTGACATTTTCCGCAACGGCGGCTTTCAAGATCTACATGGAAGTTTTCCAGATCTGCAAGAGTTGCAATCTTAGAACGAACTTCGTGTGGAGGGGTTCCTGCAGGCTCGTCTGGACGAGGAGCTGTTAAATCTACCCACTGGTCGTATGCGATAAGGGCAGAACCGTAAGCACCCATAAGACCTGCAACATCAGGACGGAATACTTCTACGCCGGCAATTTTTTCGAATGCACGAAGAATAGCGTCGTTAAAGAAAGTACCACCCTGAACAACAACCTTAGTTCCAATATCACTTGCCTTGCGGAGCTTAATTACCTTAAACAAAGCATTCT
>JAFNQK010000265.1 GCA_017386165.1 Treponema sp. | reverse complement strand
GCGAATGGCCGACTACAACAAGGTCATATTTGGTCACTTTCTTGCTTTTACATGCGGTATCAAAGATTCCGTTTTTTAAGCTTGATAATTGCAAGAATGGATACGGCGCATCAACGTCTGAAAATAAAAAATGCGAGAAATGCATTTTGTGGCCATAAGCGTCTTCTTCGTAAAAGAGCGGCATTTGCCTGATGAATTCCATTTGACCATCAGAAATCTTCTTTCTCATTCCGTCATAATATTTTCTCAGATATTCAACATCCGGGTCGATGTCAACTCCATGCTCAAGGTAAAGCTCGCAATTTCCCTTAAGGCAAATTGCGCCGCTGTTTTTAAGGAGTTCAAGACATTCAATTTCGTCGTTTCCGCGCTGAAAAATGTCGCCCAAAAAGATAACTTTGTCCACCTTTTTATTATTGATTTGTTCAAGAACGGACTTCAATGCTTTAAGGTTTCCGTGAACGTCTGTAAACACTGCAATTTTCATAATCTACTCCTTTGTTACTGTTGCCAAGAGTTTTTAGAGTATCGCCTGCGATGCGGTACACTGTCCAGTCCTTCATTGGCTCTGCTCCGAGCGAAAGATAGAAATCTATGCTTGGCTTGTTCCAGTCTAAGCACCACCATTCAAGGCGGCCACATCCTCGCTCAACGGCAATTTTTGCAAGCGTCTGAATCAAAGCCTTTCCGTATCCCTTTCCGCGGTATTCCGGCTTCACGTACAAATCTTCAAGATAAATGCCGGCACGCCCCAAAAACGTAGAGAAATTATGAAAGAACAAGGCAAAGCCCACTTCTTTTCTATCTTCAAGCGCAAAAATCACTTCGGCCTTCTGCTTTTCAAAAATCCATTCCTTCAAAGTCGCCTCGTCAGCCACAACTTCGGAAAGCATTTTCTCATAAGATGCAAGTTCTTTTATAAACTGAAGGATAAGAGCAGTGTCCTTTTCTGTCGCAAACCTGTAATCCATAGAATTTTTCTCCTTATTTCCTGGCCTTGCCGCCGATTCCCCAGTTTATGTTAGGCTGCTCGATAATCTGAATGAAAATATCCGTGGGAGCAATGCCGAGTTTTCCGACATTTTGGCAAATTTCGCGGTAAACGGCTTCTTTCTGCTCGTCCGTACGGCCGGGGAAAAGATGAAGCTCGATTATCATGAAATTTTCGCTCTTAAAATCAGGAAAGACAAAATCTTCTTTGGAAAACTTGTAAACCCGATGAAAGAAATCCCAGTCCTCGATTTTGAGCGCGCTAACAAGACCTTCGTGCACGACCTTGTTCAATTCTTTGATTCTCTCGCTTGTCCAACTGTCACGAACGCTGATCTTTACTAATGGCATAGGTTACTCCTTTGATTGAGGAATATACTTCATAGGCGTAAAGCGGATTCCGTCGATTGTTTTTTCTTCATCCGTTGCCACAAAGCCAACAGCCTTGTAAAAAGGCAATCCATACGGAGAAGAATTGAGCGTGACCGACTCGCCCTTGTATTCGTTCAGTACATGGCGAATCAAGCGGCTTCCTAGCCCCCGCCTGTGATAGCTTCCGTCCACAAACATAAAGCAGATGTGGCGTTTTTCTACCCTTATGGTGCAGAGTGCGACAAGTTTGCTTCCATCAAAAGTTCCGTAATAGTCAAGGCCGCTTAAATATACCGGATCGTGAAGGGTCTTTCGGAAGGACTCCGTGCCCTCGGCAGAATAATCCGGCGATTCGTATTCGCAAAAAACCTTCCAAGCAAGAGAATGTGCTTCTGGAATCTCTGTTTTAGTAAGTTTTCGTATGCAAAATGATGATTCTGAATTGTCACCTTTCACTTTATTTTCCTCCATAACACCCCCTATTATATATTTCTTCAGTATCCAAGACTTTTATTTCGTTTCTTTGATATTTGATTTCGTTCATTTTTCCCATCTACCTGTTTTCTTCCAAAATCCTCAAGCCATCTTCGATTTCCTCGCCAAGAATTTCCTGAATCTTCTGGAAATTCTTTTTCTGGTGGAGAGTTCCGAGGACTTTCAATGTTTTTTTCTGATCATTCTTTATCCATGTTATGCTCTGTTTTCAGTTTCTAACTTCAAGAGTTTTAATCAGATTTTGTACTTCCTCAAGCTTTGGCGGATTGAGCGGAAGCGGGAACCTTGAAATTGCAATGCCAGAACATGCGCTTGCAAACCGAACAAGTTTCTCATCGCTCATTTTGTGAAGCAAGCCGTACACACATCCAGCCTTAAATGTAT
>JAFNQK010000264.1 GCA_017386165.1 Treponema sp. | reverse complement strand
TGTAGTTAAGTTTCCATATTTGTCTTTTGCAACATAATAGAAGTTGCCACCAGTTTCGCTGATGTCTTCTACAGCAATTGTATCTGTCCAGGTCTGTGAAGTTGCAGCATTTGTATATGTATGAGTCCAGGCAGGAGTTCCCGATGTATCGCTAGTATTAAATCTTGAAACAGTTACAGTTCCACTTGAATCCTGAACATTACCTTCTACATTAAATGATGTATCAGCAGCTTTGTATGCACCACTTACAGTTGTAAATCCAAATACAGGATTACCAGCGTCTACGGCAACACAGAATTTATACAGATTTGATACGTTAGGAACCTGTTTGTCATTTACTTCTATCTTGATAAAGTAGACTCCTTCGTCAAACGCTGTACCGTTAGCAGCACCATTCTTTGTAAGAGGCAAACTCAACGAATAAGATGTACTTTCGATACCAGTCTTTGAATAGAACTGAGTCCAGGTAGAATTATCTTTGCTGTACCAGGCGATAATACTATAAATACCATCGTCATCACGCACTCCACCAAGAAGCTTATTATTACTTGTCTGGTCAAAGAGGTTATTTCCCTGAGAAATTTGTTCTGCATCCAAAAGTGTCTTATCAACATTATTGAATGTAATTACAGGTTTATCAGTATCCTGGTTAACGCTAATTATTGAAGTTAATGCATTGTTTGAATTTCCAGAAGGGTCTGTTGATACAAATTCAAATTTTACATACTTACCATCGATTAATTCATTCTTTGTATCAACAACATAGTAAGGTCTCATCTCGTTGTTAGATGTACCAGGAGTTACAAAGTCTGATGTATCACTTATCTTAGTATAGGTTCCATCTTCTGTTGCACTTGCATAAACATTGAATACAGTTGATTCGATACTGTTATCATCAGTTGCAGTACCAGTAACGCGAATAGTTCCATTTACATATTTTGTTCCAGCAACAAAACCGTCGGTATCTTCTTCATATTCAATAATAGGACTTACATTAATTTCAACGCTAGGAAGTTCAACGTCGCAGTAAACATACTTATCAACTGTCGCAACATTACTTGCATCATTGCCGTATTCTTTTGCAAAAATACGGATAGTATAATTAGAACTAGCATCCTGAGCAAATTTTTCTTTTGGAATAACGAGAGTCCAAGTATCTTCATCAGAAATTAAAGTAGTACCAGAACCGTCTCCGATAGCATAAATTCTGTTTTCTGGATCAAGTTCTGTAACACCATCTTCATCATCAAGACCGTCAAGGTCATTTCCACTTTCATCTGTGCCAGATTTTACTAAATATGCAAATACCCAGCTCTGTTCTGTACTTGGATTTGTAACAGTACCCTTAAACACAGCATCTTCATCGCCGGCAATATTAATTGTTGAACCAGAAGGAGTTGTCACCTTTAGAGTTGGAGCTTCACTGCTTGCTTTTACAAGTACACAGTAACGATTGTCCTGTGTAAAATCATTTTTATCTTCGTCCTGTCCCAAAAGAACAATCTGATAACGCTGATTTGTAGAAATATATTCACTAAAGTCTGCAAGACTGATTGTAATCTGATCATTATCTTCGTCAAGCATTCGGTTACGAGCTGCAATTGCTTCATCAGTAGTTGACTTTTCTTTTGTATCAAAGATTGTAAAATATGTTGCTTCTTCCAAATTTGTTGTTGCAGAGCCATCTTCCTTAACATATTTTCCAAACTGATTGAGATAATACAACCGAGCGGCAAAAGTATCTGTGTTTAATGGAGATTCACTTAAGCCCATGTAGGCATTAATTGTGATAATATGGCTCTTTGAAATTTCTGTGTAATTATTATCTGTAAATGACTTAATTCCAGAAACTGTGTAGTACGGATTATTTGTAGGATTTAATGAGAAGGTTCCCAATGCTTTTTCAACAGCTTCCTGAGAAACAACATCATCTGTCAAAACTGATTTGATTTCGTAATTCTTTAAGTCAGCAAGGAAGTTCTCAACTGTTACCTGAGCTCCAGCTTTATAAATTTCACCGTCAAAAGTACCAGCAATAATCGAATGAATCTGTTTTGTGTTAATTAATGTTTTCTGTGCAGCATCTGTGTAATAAGTTTTTAAAATTGGACTATAAATCTGCTTGTAGAGATAATATGATTCTGTCATATTACCGCATTCATCATCAGCTCTTGTTACAGTACTGCCTTTATAGGTACGAGCTTCATCGCTTACACAAACCTTAAACTTATATTCAACAGTACCTTCATTTGAACCATAAATTTCATTATAGATACCGTCTTCACCATAAGTACCAAGAACGATTTCCATGTTCTGAGCAAGGCTGGATTCCTGAGCAGGAGCAGTCAACAAAACATCGGTATCTTTGTCGTAAACTGCAAACAAAAGGTTATCAACATCGTGAGCATCAACAACACGGCCAACAACCTTGAGAGAGCTACCGTATTTATTTACAGAAGAAGAGTCTACTGTGGTGGATGGGTTATCAATAATCAAAACAGGAGCAGTGTTATCAATAGAAATACTTCGAGACTGATCGCTAGTTCGGGTAGCTTTATCAGTTGCAGTTACAGTAACTTCGTAGTTTCCATCTGGTAAAATTACATTGCCTTCTGCATCTTTGTAATCTACTGTACAAGTCCATTTTTTCTTTTTTTCGTTTAATTCAGCAACGAACTCTACTGGGGTAAAATCACTTAAAGAGGAGCTTTTGAATGTCAGCTTTACTTCTTTTAAACCGTTTTCATCACTTGCAGAACCTTCCATTACAAAGGATTCTTTAATAATTGAATCTGCAGGTGGATAATCAATTGTAACAACCGGCGGCTGTGTATCAACCGACTCTCCGAGGCCGACTTCGCAGGAAGTAAATGGAATTACTAATCCCAAAAACATCAATAAACTTAATGAAAATCCGAACTTTTTCATACGCTGCTCCTTGCAACTATATCAAATCACCATGCCCCCAATATACCCAACTTATAAG
>JAFNQK010000263.1 GCA_017386165.1 Treponema sp. | reverse complement strand
TATTTGGCGAAGATATAAATCAAGAATATATGGACAACTTATACGATCGCCTTGCAGAACATATAAATAAAAGAAGCTTATTTATCATCAACAATCTATCACACAAAAGGTAATAATTATTACTTAAAAGCTCATTATTTTTAAATTTACAATCTGATTTTCAATGTTATAATTTAACTACCTTTTCTCAGGAGCTGACTATGGCAAAAAATAATTTTCATATTCAGAAAAATTTTACAAAATCCAATCAGATTGCAATTAAAAAGATATATAAAATTCCTTCTGAAGAGAATATTCTCCTGGCCTTTTGGTCAGGCCATCTTTTTTCACTGAAGGTTCGTGAATTAGGTTTTGTTTTTACCGATAAGGCTTTTTACTGGAATTATCCTACTACTACAGAATCTGGGAACACAAACGAAAACTCCCTTGAGCGCCAGCATGCAACAAGCGGAGTACTAAATCTAGACACAACAAATTATCTTCTTTCTTATTTAAAACAAGATCCATCCTCGCAAGGAATTATCATAAAGACTTCGGAATTCAGCTACATTTTTCAATTCGATTCTCTACCGCAAAACAGCTCTCTCCTGGAAAGTTCTTTCCGAAATTATTTTACACACACATTTGACTCTTCTACTTTTGAGGAGGATGATGAAAGTTATTCCATAAGATTTACAATTCTTCTTTTAAAGGATTGGTTTGTAGAAACATTTGATGCATTAAAAACAAAAACATCCTCGTTCATTAAAAACCTGCGAATTAAGCAACAGAAATCTGCTCAGGATAAGAAAGCAAATGAATCTTCTGAGACAGGGGCTGAAACCGCACATCAAAATAAAAAAGGAAACTCCTCCCAGTCCAAAAGCAAAACATCTCCAGTCGCAGAATCAAAACCTCAGAATCAAAATAATACAACTCCAATTCTTTTAAAAATCGGCCATTTTGTAAGGCATGTATTTGATTTTGCTGCGGATTTGATTTGTTTAAGTTTCGCAATAATTCTTGCAAAACCAGAATTGTTAGGCTCCTTACAAAATAAAGTTCCAGATTGGTGGCCAACGAATTGGGATAAAGTTATTTTTTATGGGGCTATATTTTTCTTAGCATTCTTATTAATAAAAATCCCAGTGATGCTTTCTTGCAGAAAAAGCCGAAAAGCAATTTCTATCTTGCTTCTTATAATACTTGCAAGCGTAATTCCACTTATAAATTACACATTCTTCTTTTTTATACTTCTTACGCTGCTCATACTCGTTACAATGCAGTTTTCAATGGGATTTAACAAGAGCGTTATCCAAACAAAAATATGCCTTTTTATAATCTGCTCGATTTGCGGCTATATTACAATTCACTTGGTTCAGAATCCACGCCTTTGTCAGGAAATCGCGCGAGTATTCTCGCTTCCGGCAAAATGGTTTTAAGCCGCTAAAATTTTAAAAAGGTTTATTTCCCTAAATTGCGGTACTGGTTTTCCCAGTTCTTGCGCATGTAATCGTCATCATCGTCTTTAACTTTTTCGTATGCTTCATCTGCATCGGCGTGAAAAAGAATACGCACACCAGATATCAAACCAAGCAAAAACAATGGTACAGAAAACATAAAAGCGTTACACAAAGCTTCTTTTATTGTAGATTTAGCTCCAATCAGATTGATTAAAAATATTCCTATAAAAATAATGGCAGCAAGGATTCCGTAAATTGCAAAAACTTTCTTTTTGGTAAACTTCATCTAAATCTCTCCTCTCATTGTTGATTTCGATATGATTTCGCAGCAATCACTCAATCAACTGAATTTACATCATATTGAGGTCGTTTCGATATCCGACAATTTTCAAATCATCAT
>JAFNQK010000024.1 GCA_017386165.1 Treponema sp. | reverse complement strand
GATACATGGCTAAGAAATCATTGATCATTAAAGCCGCTCGCAAACAGAAGTATGAAACAAGACAGTATAACCGCTGTCAGATTTGCGGACGTCCACGTGGATATTTGCGCAAGTACAAGATGTGTCGTCTTTGCTTCCGCAAATTAGCAAGTGAAGGCCTTTTACCAGGCGTCACAAAATCATCTTGGTAGAGTGGTAGGAGAATAAAATGAGTGCATCAGATCCAGTAGCAGACATGCTCACTAAGGTTCGCAATGCGGCTGTAGCCCGCCACGAAAAAGTAGATATTCCTGCTTCAAAATTAAAGCTCGAAATCGTAAAGATTTTGAAAACTGAAGGATATATCAAAAACTTTAAGAAGGTTCAGGAAGACGGACATTCAATTATCCGTATCATCTTGAAGTATGATGACAGTAATAACCCTGTAATCCATGGTGTAAAAAAGATTTCTACACCAGGTCGCCGTGTTTATTCTGGATATAAAGATTTGCCACGTGTTTATAACGGATACGGTACAATCATCGTTTCAACTTCTGCTGGTGTAACAACTGGTAAGAAAGCTACAGAAAAGATGGTTGGTGGCGAACTTATTTGCTCAATCTGGTAATAGAGGAGGAAAAGATGTCTAAATTAGGTAAACTTCCTGTAGCTATTCCAGCTGGAGTAACAGTAACAGTTGCAAACAATGTAGTTACTGTAAAAGGTCCAAAAGGTGAACTTAAGCAGGATTTCAGCAACGATGTAAAAGTTGAAGTAAAAGGTTCTGAAGTTGTAGTTGAAATGCAGAACAGCACAAAACAGGCTAATGCATTCCACGGTCTTTATCGCAACCTTATCCACAACATGGTTGTTGGTGTAACAAATGGTTTTACAAAAACATTGGTAATTACTGGTGTAGGTTATCGTGCAGAAGTACAGGGTAAAACACTTATGTTGAACCTTGGTTTCTCAAATGATATCTTTGTAACCATTCCAGAAGGTCTTACAATTGCAGCAGATGCTCAGGGTAAACTTACTATCACTGGTATCGATAAGCAGTTGGTTGGTGAATTTAGTGCTCAGATTCGTAAGCTCCGTATGCCAGAACCTTACAAAGGAAAAGGTATCCGCTACGATAATGAAGTTATCAGACGCAAAGTCGGAAAGACTGGTGTTAAATAAGGATAAAGCGCTATGTTTAAGAAACTTAACGATAAAGACAGAAAACGCCTTCACAGAAAGGTTCACATTCGTAAGAGTGTTTACGGAACTGCAGAACGCCCTCGCATGAGCGTTACTCGTTCTAACAAGAATCTTTCTGTTCAGGTTATCAATGATGATGAGGGAATTACTCTTGCTTCAATTTCTACATTGGAAAAAGAATTTGCTGCTCTCAAGCCTAACACTACAGATGCAGCAAAGCTTGGAGAAGCATTAGGTGCACGCCTTAAGGATAAGAATATTACAACTGTAGTATTCGATCGTAACGGTTATCTTTATCACGGTGTTGTAAAAGCCCTTGCAGACGGTGCCCGCAAAGCCGGGATTGTATTCTAGGAGTTAAAATGGAACGCCAGAAATTTGATAAAGAACCAAGAGAAAAAGAGTTTGTAGAAAAGCTCGTAACTCTTAACAGAACTTCAAAGACTGTTAAAGGTGGACGCCGCATGTCTTTCTCTGCACTTACAGTAGTTGGTGATCAGAAGGGTCGTGTAGGATACGGATTTGGTAAAGCTAATGATGTATCTGAGGCTATTAAAAAGAGCATTGACAAAGCTAAACGTAACATGGTTTTCATGCCAATGAAAAACGGTACTTTGCCACATGAAATTATTGGTAAATACAAGAGTTCTTCAGTACTCCTTAAGCCAGCTTGTTCCGGTACTGGAATTAAAGCCGGTGGTGCAGTTCGTTCTGTAATGGATGCTGTTGGAGCTACAGATGTTATTTCTAAATCTTTGGGATCAAGTTCATCTGTAAACGTAGTTCGCGCAACATTTAATGCTATTGAAAATCTTATGGATGCAAAAGCAGTTGCTGCAGCTCGTGGAAAGACACTTGATGAATTGTGGGGTTAATAATGGCTAAGGCAAAACAAGTTAAGATTACACTTATCAAAAGTACAATCGGACAGAAACCTGCCAAAGTTGCCACAGTTCGCAGCCTTGGATTGAAGAAGATTAACTCTTCTGTTGTACAGGACGACAACGATGCAGTTCGTGGTATGATCGCATCTGTTTCTCACCTTGTAAAAGTTGAGGAGGTTAAATAATGTCTGAATATAATCCAGTACTTAGCGCACCTAAAGGTGCAAACAAAAATCCTAAGCGTGTTGGTCGTGGTTCTTCTTCAGGACTCGGTTCAACAGCTGGTAAGGGTAATAAAGGTCAGCAGTCAAGATCTGGTGGAAAAGTTTACGTTGGTTTCGAAGGTGGTCAGATGCCTTTGTACCGCCGCGTAGCTATTCGCGGATTCTCAAACTATCCTTTCAAGAAAGAATATGTTTGTATTAATGTTGATCAGCTCGATGCTAAATTTGCAGATGGAGAAACAGTAAACAAGGAATCACTTGTTGCTAAGGGATTCATTTCTGCAAAGGCAGCTACTCTTGTTAAAGTACTTGGAAATGGAAACATTTCTAAGAAGCTTACTGTAGAAGTAGATAAGATTTCTGCTTCTGCAAAAGAAAAGATTGAAAAGGCTGGTGGTTCTGTAAAGACTGCTGCTAAAGCTGAAGAATCTAAATAAGTTTGACGGAGTAGAGCATGGCAAGCAATCCAATTGTTAATATATTCAAAGTTAAAGAACTTCGCAGCAGATTGCTGTTTACATTCCTTGTATTAGCAGTTTTCCGTTTAGGATCTGTTATTACAATTCCAGGAATCGACGCAAGCGTTTTGTTGCAGTACTTTGACAATTTGGCTTCGCAGAATAAAAATGCGTTTGCTAGTTACATGGACTTCTTTGTAGGTGGTGCATTCTCAAACTTCTCAATTTTCATGTTGGGAGTTATGCCTTACATTTCTACACAGATTATTTTGCAGCTTGCTGTGATTATTTTCCCTTCTCTGAAACGTGCAGTTCAGGAAGATGGTGGTCAGCGTAAATTCGCAACTTGGACAAGAATGGGTACTGTTTTGGTATGTATTCTTCAGTCTTACGCTGTAACAGTTTACGCTTCCAGCATCCCTGGCTGTATCATGCTTAATTCTCGTGGCATGTTCAACTTTTTAGCAATGCTTACAGTTACAACAGGTTCAATGGTAACTGTTTGGCTTGGAGATCAGATTACTGCTAATGGTATCGGTAACGGTGTTTCTATGATCATCTTTGCTGGTATCGTAGCTCGTCTTCCAAGTGCAGTTGTTGAACTCGGACAAAAAGTGTCTTCAGGCGAAATCAACTTTGTTTTCGTTATCATCGTTGCACTTATGTTCCTTGTAATCGTTGCATTGGTAGTTTGTGAACAGTCAGGTGAACGCAAGATTCCAGTTCATTACGCAAAGAGAGTTGTTGGAAGAAAGATGTATGGTGGTCAAAACACTTATATTCCTTTCAAAATCAATCCTTCTAACGTAATTCCATTGATTTTTGCTTCTTCACTTTTGACATTGCCACTTCAGCTCGTGTCAATGATTGGAAATAAACAGGATTCTGCTAGGTGGATTACTCGCCTTTCGGCAGTTCTTGCACCAAACGGTCTTTGGTACAATATTTTGCTTGTAGTTCTGATTATATTCTTTGCATACTTCTACACTCAGGTAACACTGAACCCTACGGAAATCGCAAAGAATATTCGTGAGAACGGAGGATCTATTCCTGGTGTTCGCACAGACAAAACAGAAGAGTACTTGCAAAAGATATTGAACCGCCTTATTCTCCCAGGCTCATTGTTCCTTGCATTCATTGCAATTATTCCAACACTTGTGCAGAATGCATTCCATTTCCCACAGTCAATTTCAATGTTGATGGGTGGTACATCACTTATCATCTTGGTTGGCGTAGATTTGGATACTATGAGTCAGATTGAAGCTCTTCTTAAAATGCATCATCAGGACGGACTTACCAAGAAGGGTAAAATAAGATCACGAAATTTGTAGAATTTTGTGAATTAGTAGTAGAAAAAGATTGGGAATATATGTTATATTACTTCTCACCGAATTGTCTCTCATTGCGAGGTGCTAGGATTCGGTGAGAATGTATATTCTCAGGGGGTCTTTTATGAAAGTACGAACCAGTGTAAAACCTATCTGTGATAAGTGTAAGGTTATCAAGAGAAACGGAATTGTCCGTATCATTTGTACAAACCCAAAACACAAGCAGAGACAGGGCTAAGGAGTAACAGATGGCTCGAATATCTGGGGTTGATATCCCAAACAAACACTTATGTGTTGCTTTAACTTACATTTATGGTATCGGCGATACTTTGGCTAAAAAGATTTGCGAAGAAGCAAAACTTGATCCAATGATGATGGCAAATGATCTTAACCAGGATCAGATTGCAGTAATCCGCGATATCATCGAAAAAAATTACAAAGTCGAAGGCCGTCTCCGTACAGAAATCGGTCTTAATCTAAAACGCCTGATGGATATTGGCTGCTATCGCGGTCTTAGACATCGCAGAGGTCTTCCAGTTCGCGGACAGCGCACACGCACTAACGCACGTACTCGTAAGGGTAAGAAGAAGACTGTTGCTAATAAGAAGAAGTAAGGCGGAGGAAACTAATGGCTACAGTTAAAAAGCGAAAGGAAAAGAAAAGCGTATACGAAGGTAATGTTTACATTCAGGCTACGTTTAATAATACTATCGTTACAATCACAGACTTAAATGGTAATGCTCTCTCATGGGCATCTTCAGGCGGTCTTGGTTTCCGTGGAGCTAAGAAATCTACTCCATTTGCAGCTCAGACAGTTGCAGAAACTGCTGTACAGAAGGCAGTTAGCTACGGTTTGCGTGAAGTTCATGTTTATGTAAAGGGACCAGGAATGGGTCGCGAAAACGCTATTCGTTCTCTTGGCGCTATGGGGCTCAAGGTTAAATCAATTCATGATGTAACTCCAATTCCTCATAACGGATGTCGTCCTCGTAAAACACGCCGTATGTAGTTGGGAAAGGCTTTCTTTGATAAAGTTAGGTCTTTATAGAGAATGCCTTTGTAGAATTCTATTCCAAATAAGGAGTTTAGATGGCTCGCAAAAATCTGCTTAAAGGTTTTAAGAAACCAAAGGGTATTACTTTTGAGCATCTTGAAGATAATCCGAATTATGGTAAGTTCTGTGCTTTTCCATTTGAAACAGGATTTGGTACAACAGTAGGAAATACTTTGCGCCGTGTTCTCTTGTCTTCAATTCAGGGATATGCAATTACTTCAATTCGTATCACATCTTATGATGCTGATGGTGTTCCTCATGTTATCTCCAGTGAATTTGAAGCAATTCCAAATGTTAGCGAAGATACTCTGGAAATAATCAATAGTCTAAAACAGATCCGTTTGCGCCTACCTGATGACGTGGAACAGGATACATTCCTTTATGAATTTAAAGGACCTGGTACTGTTAAGAGTAACGACCTTGCTAAGGAAAATCAGCTTGAAGTTATGACTAAAGATGCTCTCATCTTTACAATGATGGAAGGCGCTCGCTTGGATATTGAAATCCAGGTTGATCTTGGAAGAGAGTATGTTCCAGCTGAAGTAAATGAACATTACATTGAAGTTGTAGGTACAATTCCAATGGATGCTATTT
>JAFNQK010000023.1 GCA_017386165.1 Treponema sp. | reverse complement strand
GTTTTGGTCGATAAAGTTTGGTGGTCAAATTGATTTTGTAATTGCTGATGGTCAAACTATTTCTACAAAATCTGGAGGTACCTTTGCGATACCGACTGAATTCTCTACCACATATGATTATATTGTAAATATAAATGGTGGTAGTCTGAGTGTTAGTCAAATGACCTTAAATCCGCCGTATTCAGGATCTAGTGGAACCAATATAGCAACTGTAAATCTAAATTCGACGTTAGATGTTTATAATGAAAGTAATAAAATAGGAATAAAGAAAGGCGTCGTATTAAATATTTCAGGAACTGTTACAACTCCTCTGCTTGAAAGTTTTTCAACTTATCCAATAACGATTGCTTCAACCGGTTCTATAGGTACTACTGATGCGGAAGATACAGATGTAACAACGATAAGTGCTACTTCTGCAGAAATTGTAAATAACGGAAAGATTTTTATTTCTGGTGATGCAGCAAGTTTAACCGCTTCTTCAATCTCCGGTACTGGCGAAATCAATCTTAATGGAACTTCAAATATTCTTGAGGTAACAAATGATAGTTCTATAGGGATTTTAAATATTACTAATAGTTCATCTATTTCCGGAAGCTTTGAAATTGGTACTTTGAATGTTGATACTTCTACTGTAGAAGCGGATACTACTGTTACATTTGCAAACGGGTCAACACAGACTGTTTCTAGTGATATTTCTGTAAAAGGTCATGAAGATTACTATGTGACATTGACCTCTGATACTACGGACAGATGGACGATTGATATGGAAGCAAGCGTTGCTTCAAGTGGCACTTTTAGCAACGCGAGGGTTTCTTATTCAGATTCTGTTAATAAACTTGCCCTTGTAAAATCTGCTTCGACTATTACTGAAGGCGAGCCTTCTTCTACAACAAACTGGTTCAATGCAGAGTTTATTTGGAAAGGGCTTACAAGTAACGCGTGGGGTATTGCAACTAACTGGGATGCAGGGGCTGTTCCGCCGGCAAATTCTAGTGCGGGGTATGAAGTTGACGTTGTAATTGCTACGGCTGACGGAGGAAGTGATCCTGTACTCGGTGATGCCATAGATCTTAATTCTCTTACGATTAATGCAGGGTGTTCTCTCGATGATAGTGGATATGGAATAACCTGTGGAACAATAACAAACTCTGGAACTGTAAAATTGTCTGGGGCGGTAGTAGTTTCTGGAACTACATTTACAAATAATGGAACTGTTCGTCTTACTGGTGCAGAGACTATTTCATATGGAACAATAGAAAATGGTACTGGTACCGTTGAATATTACGGTGGTTCTACAACGGCTGCCAGCTGGGGAACCGAGTATAACAATCTTTTGATTACTGGTGCATGTAATATTGCTACTGAATTGAATGTTCCTGGTACTACGGAGATTAATACTACTGGAAATGTAACACTTAGTAGTACGGAGAATGATTTTACAGGTTTATTTACAGTAATCAAAAGTGGTGATTTAACAATTGGTTGTTCTACAGTTGGCAATAAAATTATTATTGATGAGGCGAATGATGTTGTATTCACACAAAAGTCTACTTCAACTGATCAAATTGATTTTTGTAATGTAAATGCTGCGAGCCTTCTGATTACTTCTACTAAAGGAACAGCGGGTTTAACCGGTAGCATAACAACTAGTGGAAATCAGACTTATGATTGTGCTTGTAAAGCTGGGACTTTCCATGGAGAAACGATTGATACAACAACTGTAACTGGAGATGAAATTCTCTTTAAGAATACTGTAACGATAAGTAGGCATTTGGATATAAATGCCAGTACTTCTACAATTATGGAGAAAAAAGTATCAGGTACTAAAAAACTTATTTTTTCCGGAGTTGGTAAAACTTATTTATATGCAGATATTGCTGTTAGAACTGTTGAATGTGAACACGATTTAGAAATTGGTGATACTAGTGCTGTAACGATTACAACGACTGCTGATAATACATACGGTGGGGGGTATCAGTTATACAAGGGCAATGTTAAACTTAATCAGAATTTAATCTCTACTGCAAAACTATTAGATAGCGATACTGAAAATATTGAAATATGTTTTAACAATCCTGTTTCTGCATCAGGAAAGACACTTACTTTTGGGTCTGGTTCTAATGAGAGTAAAGATCTTGTTTTTAAGTCTGATGTGACATGTCTGGAGATTTCTTCTTCATACATAGTTTCTTTTGCAAATGAAAGTTCTACTGCAGTGTCGATAGTCGGAGAGGGAACTTATAGTAATTCTGTTTCAATTACAGGAAAAACTATTTTTGAAAGTGATAATACATTTACTTCATTCTCATCTTCTGCGAATACAACCTTTAACGGCGATAATACTTTTGGGACTTTTTCTGCCGCTACGGCTGATACTACTTATGTGTTTAAGGCTGGAACAACTCAGCGTGCTGATGTTTTTTCTGTATCGGGAACTGATGCTGATCATCGTATTACTTTAAGGTCTGATTCAGATACTCTAAGTGGAACGGCAAATCAATGGATTTTTGTGTATACAGGGGCTCAAACAGATGCGGCTACTATTGATGCAAATGTGGCTCTTTCGAATGTATACCTTCAGAATTCTTATAACGGAACACTTGATACTTCTTCTAACCATGTTATTTTAACCGCAAACGACAGCAAAGACGGTGGAAATAACACTTACTGGAATATGCCGGGAAACGATTACATCTGGAAAGGCTCGACAAACTCGTCATGGAATACTAATTCCAACTGGCAGAATAATTCTGTTCCGGGGTATATGGTAGATGTTCTAATTGATACAGCTTCTGGCGGAACAAATCCTGTTTTGACTAGTTCGGATAAAAGCAATTATGTACTTGATGTTTTAACTGTAAATGCTGGCTCGAGTCTTGATTTTGCCGGACAGGGAATGGTTCTTGCAAAAATCGTTAATCACGGAACTGTGCGACTGACTGGTGCGGAGACACTGGAGACAGAAACTGGAAGTGCAGCGGTTCGTGATAACGGAGATACGACTGACGGCTTTGGAGCTGTTGTATATTATGGTGGAACAGCTGGTGCTCCAACTTCAAATCCTAGCTGGGGTGCTGATTATGCAAATTTGACGGTTGAAGATCCTGTTAGTTTTGCTAGTGGAAATACCTTTACCGTGAGTAAAAATTTGATTGTGGATGATACTGCTACTTTTGGTGGAGTTACCAAAATTACAGGCACTACAACAATCGACACAACTGGCGATGTAAGTTTTAGTTCTACTTTAAATGAATTTACAGGTTTGATTACCGTAGCACAGTGTCAGGATTTAACTCTAAATGCTGCAAAGATTTCTAATGGGGTTACTGTTACAACTGTGCGGGATGTTACAATAAATTCTGCGATATTAAATTCAAATGTATCGGTGGCTTCGGCTGATGATGTTTCAATTACTGTTACTGGCACTAATTTGAATCTCGGAGCTATATCTTCTTCTAGTCTTGCTGTCACAAACGCATCGTTCACTACAAATCTTAAGGGAAATGTAACAACAAATACAATTCAAACTTACTCAACAGCTGTAAATGTTCTTTCTGCAATTACCCTGCAAGGAACAGTTTTAACCTTTAACAAAAATGTAACTACCTCTGCGGCTCTTGTTTTAGATGGTTCTAATATTACTTTTGTAAAACCTGTTTCTTATGGAGCAAACCTTTCTGTAGAGGCTTCTGAGTCACTTTGGTTTAAGGACTCACTTACTTATACAAATGGCGCAGAACTTACTCTCTCCGGGGCTGGAACAGTAACTTGTACTGGTAATGTAACCGCCGGAAAAGTAACCTGTTCAGCAACCGGAAATGGAACCTTTAATGGAAATATCTCAATTGCTGGAGCGGCTTCTTTTGCAAACCAGAATACTTTCAAAGGTACAGTTACTCTTGCAGGTGTATCAGCATTTGCTAATGACAATATCTTTGAAAAAACTGTTACTGCAACTGCCGTAACAACATTTGAGGGAACAAATACTTTTGGAGCATTTGAAACTACTGCTAATGCTGTATTCAACGCAAATAATACCTTTACATCCTTTACTGCAACTGGTGCTGGTGCAATATACACCTTTAAAAACGGAACAACACAGACTGTTGGTGCAATGACTGTTACTGGTACATCTGAAAGTCTCATTAAATTGCAGTCGGATTCTGCTTCTAGTCAATGGAAAATTGTTTACAATGGTACGCCTGCCGACGTGAATACAAATGTTTCTATATCCTATGCCGAAATTAAAGATTCCTTTAACGAGACAGATACTTTAACTCCAGTTTACTTAACCTGTAACAACGGTAAAGACAGCGGAAATAACGATTACTGGAATTTTCCTGGTGCAGAATATATTTGGCTAGGAACAACTTCTGATAGCTGGAAAGAAAGATCAAACTGGAATGTTGGTTCTATTCCTGGAAACGATACAAAAGTTGTAATCGCAACTACAGCATCTACAGGAACAAATCCTAAATTGGTTGCAGGTGATACCGTTCTCCCGGTTGTATTAAGAACACTCACCGTAAACAGTGGTTCTACATTAGAGAGTGATGGGCAGAACGTGACTGTTACAGAAGCAATCGAGAATAACGGAACTATAACACTGTCAGGCTCTTCTGCGGTTTCTGGAACAACTATTACAAATAACGGTACCATGAGACTCACCGGTGCAGAAACAATTTCTGGATCTGTATCAAACGGTACTACCTCGACAGTAATTTACTATGGCGGAACAGCCGGTTCTCCGACTACAAATCCAAGCTGGGGTTCTTCATATGCAAACTTGACGATTGAAGATCCTGTTAATTTTGGTAGTGGAAACAGCTTTACCGTGAGCAAAGATTTAACAGTTGATGATAATGCAATTTTTGGAGGAACCGTTACAGTTGGCGGAATTGCTACTGTGAATGGGGCTTCTAGTTTTTCAAATGCGCTAACTGTTACAGGCAATACAGCTATTAATGCGGCATCTACATTTACTGGTGCGGTAACTCTTAAGAGCAATGCTACAGTTAATGCTGCTTCTAGTTTTTCAGGAGTTACCAAGATTACTGGTACTACTACAATTAATACAACTGGCGATGTAAGTTTTAGTTCTACTTCAAATGAATTTACTGGTGCTATTAATGTTACTAATTGTGGTGATTTAACTTTAAATGCAACGATAACTCAAAATGAAATAAATGTCACAAATTGTGGTGTTTTATCACTAAATATTCAAACTGGGAAAAATGATATCAGTATTACAGAATGTAAAGACTGTTCTATATTGTCTAATACTGAACTCCGAAATATCACAATCCAAAAAGCAGATGATGTAACAATCGATGCAAAGAAAATTAAAGATGAGAGTAAGATAAAAATCGCAGACGCAAAAGACATCGTAGTTGACAGTCAGTATTATTTAACATTTTTGGATGTAAACGGAAAGTCTTTTAAAGTTACAGTGCCGGCTTATAATATTAGTCTTGAAAAAAATGTGACAACGACAGAAAGACAAGCGTATAACGCTACAGGATATCTCATTTGTAATTCATCTCCTGTTGATTTAACAGGTAGTGAAATTGAGATAAATTGTCCTTCGGATTTCTATAAAAATGTAAATGTTATTTCACCTGTATCTACGTTTAATGGAGCTGTTAGAGTTTTTGGAACAAGTACAGTTTTATCTGTCTCAACCACAGATTCTTCCTCTGGCACTACCACCTTCAAATCCACCGTAACCCTCGGCGGAGACCTCTTAATCACAACTAACGGTAGAGCAACCTTTAACGGTGCTGTTGACTGTAGTTCTGCAAGCGCAGCCGCTTTAACTCTGAAGGGCACTGGTACAACCTATGTTAACGCCTCAATAGGTGCAGGCACTTCTTCTTCATACCTCAAATCCATCACCGCCGCAACATCCCTTGTTATCGGACAGACCGTCCCAACCGCCGACCTTTATATCAAGACATCGATGGATCAGATTTATGACGGCCAGAATAGCGGCGCCACCACCCTTAGTGCAAACGCAACCTTTACTGTAAAAGGCGAAAACGGCACGATTTATCTGGATCAGCTGGTGGATTCTGTCTCCGCTAACCAGGCAAATCTTACCCTGTCAGGCGAAAAAGCTTCTTCTACTATTTATATAGAAAAGTCTCTCGGCGCAACAAATGCCCTTAAAGATATTTCAGTAGAAAATGCCGGCCTCTTAAAAATCGGACAGGCACACTCCCCTGTAAGCATTCGCGCTGTAAACTTTGGCCAGACAGGAAGCGGCCTTGTTCAGCTTGCGGCTGATATGGTATGTTCTCAGTCGATTGATTTTGCAAGCGACACTTATGTGGACGGACAATCCGGTTTTGCAGCCACTGGCGATGAAGGAATCGCTTTTGCCGGAGAACTCTTTGTTTCTGCCGCAGAAAAATCAATCAATTTTGCAAGCGGCACAAAAATCAGCGGTAACTTTGCCCTCTTTAACGGAAATGTAAAACTTGCGGACAATATTAAGTTTGCGGTTTCCAAGGACATCGTTCTCTTGAACGGAACTGCTAGCACAATGGACGATGACCCGGATGGCACAACAGGAGACTCCGCATACGCAAGCGGTGTTGCAGGCCTTTATTCATACAGAAATGACGGCCGCCCTCACGATTCAAGTGTAGAACATATCTGGTCTCTCGATTCATATCCGACACAAATGCCGGATGGAACAGCCATCGACTATGCTTCTTATGATTCATCATTAACAGGCTCTGGTGGCGCAGGCACTCTCTCTGGTCAGACAATTTCTGCGGGCAAAAACTTTTACGACAACGGAGTAGCTCTTACCGGTAGCAGTACCTGGACTCTAAAACTCCCTGATAACGACTCTTCCAAGGCCTCTTTTGCCGAACTCTATAACGCAGAGATTTCTCATTGTTCAGTTGTTTGCTCTACAACTAGCGGAAAGGCATACCTTGCTGCCGCAGAACGAAGTATTTCCGGCTCAAACGATGGTGGCAACAACTCGGGTGTATATTTCAGTCGCCCTGTAATTGATACTGCATACACCGTTTATGATGATGTAATTTTTGTACGCTTTAAGGATTCGCTTTCAGGAGAAGAAATAAAGATTGAAAACTCCAACAACGAGATTTCTGCTGCAGTTGAACAAATCTCAAACAGCGACGGAAAAGTTTATTCTGCATTTACTGATTCCGCTTGTTCTAATTCTACCGACGGGGCAGGGGATATTTCTTCGTTCTATCTAAAATCTTCGGTAACCTGGAACACGGATGCTACCGGTTCGTCTGCAGGGGACGCACAATCTACAGACGCTGGGCGAGGTGCTTCATCTACAGATGTGACAGGACTTGAACGTGCACCTCAGCCCAAAACTGTAATTCCATATATCGATATAGAAAAGGCTTCTTCAACCTTGTACGCAACTCTCCGTGACGAGCACAAAAATCGAATCGCTCATTACACCGGAGACGGACAGCGCATCACTCAGGTTCAGGATCGTTGTTCTCCTGTTTTAGTAGCTGTTAGGGTTGGGCAGGAACTCCATTCTGCGCCGGGTGCCTCACAGCAGGATTTTGATAGCCACAACTTTATTGAATATCAGTACTCAGAAGCTGTGTCCGTAGAAGGCCTTGCCTCTTCAGACACAAATCTTCAGTCCACTGCTTCTCTCGGCGGTATCACAAATGCAGGCTCATCAATTGATTCTCAGGGCTTTACCGTAGCTGGATTGAGTTCTTTTGATAAGGGAAATGCCTTTACATACGTTCAGGGCGTGGCCGACTCAACTACGGTTCATTCTCTTTACAGAAAATTTGCCACAGAGGCAAGTGCCGCTGCTTCTGCAAGCTTTACAGAACAGACTCACCGCCTCCGACTAGGTCTTTGTTCTTATGTTGACGGAACAGTCTCTGCCGGCGGATCAAGTTATAAGCACTGGAAAGGATACATCGATGGTTCTACAGCTCCTTCTGGCGGCACAGTAACCCGCCTTGCAAACTCTGGCATTAAAGACTGCTCTGCTGCCCAGAATGTTCTTTCTTATGAAAACCCTCTCAGCGACGCTAGCCATATTCTCCCTGTACTTAAGGTAGAAGAGAACTCAGAAAAATTGTATGGTGCCTGGGACAGCGTAAATCCTGCCTTTGCCGCTTATATCTCTTATGAAGGGGACAATACAGATGACGCGTCGGAGATTTTCGGCTGGAATGAAGTTGGAAGCACCGTTCTAAAATCAATTGAATTCCATGTCTGGGATAATGGCTATGACTTTACTTCTTCTGCAGCCAGTCCAAAGTGGTACACTCAGATTGGTTGGCAAAAGGATAATCATGAATATGCCCTTGAAAACAGTTATGCAGCCGATATTTTTGGAGGTTCAAGAGCCTTTGATGACGAAGCAGCTCGTCGTACTTCGGGAGGAATTCGATATTCCACTCTGT
>JAFNQK010000262.1 GCA_017386165.1 Treponema sp. | reverse complement strand
GATGCCAAAATTCCCATTTGATAAGTTCGTTTATGCAGCCCGCAAGCTGGGAACTCAGATGAAGGCTACCGGTGAAGTAATGGCTATCGGCCGCACCTTTGAAGAAGCCCTCATGAAAGCTGCCCGCGGTGCAGAAATCGGTGTTACAAGCCTTAATCTCGCAGTATTTGAAGAAGAAAGCGACGAAAAGATTCTCGAACGCGTAAAACAGTGCACAGACCAGCGTTTGTTCGCAATTTTCCAGGCATTAAAACGCGGCATCATGACTGTAGACGAAGTTCACAAAGCCACAATGATTGACGAATGGTTCTTGAACAAACTCATGAACCTTGTAGATATGGAAGATATGTTTGCCATGATTAAAGAAGGTGCAGAGCTTTCAGAAACAGGCAAAGCTGAACTCACCCAGGAAATCTATCTCCAGGCTAAAAAACTCGGTTACCCGGACAAAGTAATCGAATCAATGACTGGTTATAAAATTGAAAATTCCCAGGGCGTTAAAACAGCCATTTAATCTTACAGAAATCTTACAAGGAGTCTTGGATGTCAGATATCAAACAGAGTTCTCTCGAATTAATCGGAAATACACCGCTTTTGCAGCTCAACGGCTATTCAAAAAAAGCCGGAATCAAAAACGCTACAATTCTTGCCAAGCTTGAATACCTTAATCCAGCCGGAAGCGTTAAAGACCGCGTAGGACTAGCAATGATTCTGGATGCAGAAGAAAAGGGGCTTTTAAAACCTGGTGCAACCATCATCGAACCAACATCAGGAAACACTGGTATCGGACTTGCAGCCGTTGCAGTTGCCAAGGGATACAAAGCAATTCTTACCCTTCCAGAAACCATGAGCGTTGAACGCCGAAATCTCCTTAAAGCCTACGGTGCAGAAATCGTTCTCACAGAGGGCGCAAAAGGAATGAAGGGTGCCATCGAAAAGGCAGAAGAACTCCACAAATCCATTCCAGGAAGCATCATCGCAGGTCAGTTTGTAAACCCTGCAAACCCAGCCATTCATAAAAAGACAACCGGCCCAGAAATCTGGAAGCAGACAGACGGCAAAGTAGATATCTTTGTAGCAGGCGTTGGAACCGGCGGAACAATCACCGGCGTAGGCGAATACCTCAAGGAACAGAATCCAAATGTAAAAGTAGTAGCCGTTGAACCAGCAACAAGCCCTGTTCTTTCAAAAGGAACTGGCGGTGCACACCAGATTCAGGGAATTGGAGCAGGCTTTGTTCCAGAAGTTTTGAACACAAAAGTTTATGACGAAGTAATTGCCATCGAAAACGATGACGCTTTTATAGAAGGAAAAGCCTTTGCCCAGAGCGAAGGAATCCTTGTTGGTATCTCAAGCGGTGCCGCCCTCAAAGCAGCCAAAATCCTTGCAGAACGCCCGGAAAACAAGGGAAAAACAATCGTAGTTCTTCTCCCGGATTCAGGAGACAGATACCTTTCAACACCGTTATTCAACGATAACTAATTCTTTATATGAAAATCGTATTAATCAACGGTCAGAATCACAAAGGGTCAACATATAGAATCGCTCGAGCAGTAGCAGAAAAAGCAGGCGGCCCAGACGCAGAAATAACAGAATACTTTTTGCCAAAAGATTTTGGTTCTTTCTGTCTTGGCTGCACCCAGTGCTTTATGAAGGCCGCTTCTAAATGTCCGCATTACGAACAGCTTTCTCCAATTACCGCCAAAATCCTTGAAGCAGATTTGATTGTTCTTTCTAGCCCTGTTTATGTATACCATGTTACGGGCTCAATGAAAGCCTTTTTGGATCACTACGGATATTTGTGGATGGCCCACCGCCCGGAAGAAGCTATGTTCAAAAAACAGGCCATCTGCGTAACCACAGCCGCCGGCGCCGGCATGAAATCTACTATTAAAGATATGTCCGACAGCCTCTTTTTCTGGGGAGTTGCCAAGCAGTACCACATGGGCTTTGCCATCAAAGCTACCAGCTGGAATCAGATTTCAGAAAAGAACATGAAAAAAATCCAGAAGAAAATTGATTCCGTTGCCAAAAAAGTCCAGCACAACGCAAATCATGTAAAACCCGGCCTCAAAACCAAAGCCTTTTTCTTTTTGATGCACCTACTGGAAAAAAACGGCTGGAACCAGGCCGACGTCGACTACTGGCACGCAAAAAACTGGGTCAAAAAAGATAGACCTTGGAAATAAATTGCTATTTCCGGGCCATTTGACTCTTCCCTTAAATTTTGTACACTGAAGCCAAACAAATAAAAGGGGTTTATTTTATGAAAAAGTTTTCTTCGATTTGGCTTGCTCTTGCAGCCTGTTTATCAAGCTTGTTATTTACGGGATGTCCTGGGTTATTTCAGAAACATACTGTAACATTTTACGATGAAGCTAATTGGACTGACGAGGAAGATGTCCTTAATGGAATGCCATGTCCAAAACCAACTGATCCAGAAGCAACTGAAAATTATTTTCTTTACTGGTCAGAATCATATGCATCTAATAAAGAAGCAAAACCATTTGATTTTAATACACCTATTACATCAGATAAAACTTTGTATGCAATTTATGCTCCTAAATTATACAACGAGAAAATAATTTGGGATTTAGATTTAACTTCTACTCCTACAATTAAAATTGCATTATATGGCTGGTATTATCTTTACCCTCTTACAGATGGCTCTTATGCTGGCATTACACTGTCGCACAGTACAGATGGAACTACTTGGGAAAATGTAGAATTAACTGTTCCTTCTGACTCTGAAACAAAATATGCTGGTTCCTATTCCCGTACTATATTGACTTATGACTTTAGCACATCTTTAATAGAAGGTACAAACTACTTTAAAGTTACAAACGGTCATGAAGAAGCTGAAGTAACCAAAGATTACATTAAACCAGAAAATGTTAGAACTGTAACTTTTATAGATGGCACAACTACCACAAAAACCGTTGAACTAGCATCCGGTAGTAAGCTTTCTTCTTCTGATAAACCTGTTAATCCTTATAAGGACTATAACTACTTTATGTACTGGTCAAAATCAAGAGCATCTCAGACAACAGCTGTAGAATTTGATTTTGACACTGAAATCACTGAAGATACAACTCTTTATGCAATTTATACACCTAAGCTTTATACATCATCAACATTTATTACTTCTTTAACTCCAAATCTAATCAAGCTATGTCTTTATAGATACAGGATTTCCACTTATCCTCTGGACGATG
>JAFNQK010000261.1 GCA_017386165.1 Treponema sp. | reverse complement strand
GCAGTTGCTGGAAGTTTCTAATTCTTATTCAGGCTGACAAACTTTCCAGTTTGCAGCCTAATAAATTTATCGCCCGACTCATTCTGAGCGGGCGAAACCAATTTCGTGCCGACACTACGTGCGGTACAAATCATAGAAGCACTTTCCAGAGAGGAGAGTGCTTTTGTTATGTCCTGTTTTATTTTTTTTTGACATATTAAACTTCTAGATTTATTATTAAATTATACGTTTGAAAAGCGTAAATACGAAAAAGTTATCTTATAGGAGTTTAAAAAATGAAAAAGGTAATGACTTCTGTTGCAGCTGCGCTTATGGTTGCATTGGCTTTTACTGGCTGTCAGAAAAAAAGTGGCGACAAATCAAGTAAAGTAAAACTTGAGATGTATTATTACAAGCAGGAAAATCAGGAAGGCCTTAAAACAATTATCAAAGCTTTTGAAAAAGAAAATCCAAACATTGCAATTAACCTTCTTATTATTCCAAATGATGCTGACTCTGCTATGTCTGCTCGTGCAGCTCAGGGTGAACTTCCTGCATTGCTTCAGATGCAGTCTTATTCTCGCGTAAGAGAATATGCAGAACGCGGATATCTCGTAGATCTTACAGATAAAGAATGTATGAAAGATGTTCTTCCAAGTGCTTTGCCAGCTGTTACATACAATGATAAACAGTACGCAATGCCAATGGATTTTGCTGGTATTGGTATCATCTATAACAAAGATTTGTTTGACAAATATAATTTGCAGGCTCCAACAACTTACCGTGAACTTGAAAAAGTTTGCCGCACATTGAAACAGAATGATGTTGTTCCATTTGCAGGTTTGTTAAAAGAAAACTGGTCTGTTGGTCATTTTATCACAATGGTTCATACAGCACTTCTTGATGAAAAGAATATTTCTGTTGAAAAGTTTGTAGAAGATATGAATGCTGGAAAGAGCTCTTATGGTGTAGTTGATACTGCAAAACTCTTTAGCATTCTTGATTTCTATCGTTCAAACATGAACTCTAACGCTTCTGAAATGGACGGCGGAAACCAGCAGCAGTCATTTGCAAAGGGTGAATCTGCTATGATGGTTCAGGGATTGTGGGCTTATGTTGATGCTCTTAAACTTAATGCAAACTTGAATGCAGGATTTATTCCATTCCCTGTATACAACGATGCATCAAAGAACAAGATGTATGCTGACGTTGACTCAACATTTGCTGTTTCTGCTCAGGCTTCAAAAGAAGAACAGGATGCTGCAATCAAGTTCCTTGAATTCCTTGCTTCTGAAAAGGGATCAAAACTCTGGGTTTCTGAATATAAGCTTACTCACTCATTCCGTGGAGGTGATTTCTCAACATTGGGAACTCCATATGATGATTTGATGAAATCAGTTGCAGAAAAAGGTTCTAATCCATGGGCATTCTCACAGTATCCATCAGAAGTATTTGAAGATGCTTGTAAGAATGGTGCTCAGCAGTACATCATGCAGAAAAAGACAGCAAAAGATGTAATTTCTAACATCGATGCTCTCTGGGCTTCTTCAACAAACAAATAACGTTAAATAAATAGATTTGGCATCACTGGAATATTTTAAGAAATTCTGGTGATGTCAATTTTTTATAAAAAAAAGGTCATTTAATTTATGGTTGAATCAAAGACAAAAAAAGTTTCATATTTTGTTGCGTTTATTATTCCTTGTTTAATCTTGTATTTGATTTTCTTTATTACTCCCTTTGGCAGAGGAATTGGAATTTCTTTAACAAACTGGGACGGTTTAACTCCAAAAACTCCAATCAGTCTTGAAAAAACTGAATTTGAATCGAAAATTCTCAACAGTCCTAAGCTTTCTCAAAAACAGAAAGAGTTTTTATCTTCTGTTTACGAATACAGCTCACAGGATAACTGCTATCACAGAACTCAATTGAAAGGTTCTAAGCGTTCAAAAGTAGAAAAAATTGTGAAAAAAACAGGTTATCAGCCTGAAAAATATAAATTTGTTGGACTTGAAAATTACAAAAAGATTTTCAGCGGTGGTGCAAGCGAAGATTTTTACCCTCGTGTTGTTACCTTATCAAAATTTACAAAGACATCTGATCTTCCTATGGCAATTTCAAAAAAAGAATTTGAAAAAGAAATCTGCAAAAAATTGTCTAAGGAATCAGAGGAATATAAATTATTAAATCTAACTTATGAGTTTAATGAAAATTCTAATAAATACAAAATTACTTCTCGTTACGATGAATTTGAAGTAAGTGATGACTTATGGTATTTAAAAGAAGTTGACGAATTAAAGACGATTCCTGAGTCAGAAATCGATTTGTTGATTAAAGACCTTAAAACTTCTGCTTTTACTCAAGATTATCTTATCGGGCGCGAAAGAGTAAAAGAGTTTATTAAGAAATATAAAGTATCAGAAGAATCTGAAAATATTATCTACAATTCATGTAATGCCTATTACCGCATAGCAAAAGTTAAAATGATTCTCTCTGATGTATGGGTTGTAAAAAACTTTAATATGGGTGTTATTGGTTTTACTCTGTTTTTTGCATTCTTCAGCGTTATTGGAATTAATATTCTTGCATTTGCTTTAGCTCTTGCCCTTGATACAGGAATTCGTGGTCAGAAAGTTTTGAGAACGGTTTTCTTCTTACCGAATGTACTTTCTATGATTATTGTTGCCCTTATCTGGTCAATGATATTCGTTCAGCTCCTTCCTTCTATAACAGGTGTTGAAAAATGGATAAGTGATTCTCAAAAAACTCCATGGCTTTTGGTTCTTGTTGCGATATGGCAGGGCTGTGGTTATTACATGATCATTTATCTTGCCGGTCTTCAGAATATTCCTACAGATATTATTGAGGCTGCAAAAATTGACGGGGCAACCGGATGGCAGAGATTCAAGAGTATTACTCTTCCGATGATGATTCCTTCCCTTACAATTTCGCTGTTTATGACAATTGCTAATGCGTTAAAGAGTTTTGACTTAATTTATGCGATGATTGGTCAGACTGGTTATGCAACAGGAACTGTTCCTTTTGTAATGGATATTTATTTTGATGCATTCAGTTTAAAACAGGCGGGAATGGCTACTGCCAAAGCTATGGTTCTTTTCTTTGTAATCGTACTTATTACAGGAATTCAGTTGTTCATCATGAAGAGAAAGGAGATTGAAGCCTAATGAAAAACAAAAATACAGTAATAAAAAAACGAATGGATACAAAACAGACTGTTCTGTGCATTATTCTTGTAGTTTTTGCAATATTTTTTGTGTATCCGTTAGTATTTGTTGTAATAAATTCTTTCAGACCTAATGCGGATATTATTATTAATCCAAGTGGATTACCTCATAAGTTCTTTTTTAAGAATTATGTCCAGGCCTGGACTCAGATGCATTTTCCAAAAGTATTCTTTCTTACTTTGTTTGTAACTGTTTTTGGTACTGCAGGAATTATTCTAACATCGGCCATGTGTGCTTATGGTCTTGCCCGTGCGGAATCAAAGGTGGGAATTATACTTTATGTATTTTTCTCCTTCTCTCTGGTAATTCCATTCCAGATTATTATGGTACCTCTTGGGGTTCTTGCCAGTGACCTTCATCTTATGAGTGTGCCGGGACTTGTTCCTATGTACTGGGGGCTTGGTTGTCCTACCGCTATTTTTATGTTCCACGGATTTATTAAGTCGGTTCCTCGTGAACTTGAAGAATCCGCTGCCATCGATGGAGCTAATAAGTTCTACATTTTCTTTAAGATTGTATTTCCTCTCTTAAAAACGATTATCGCTACAATTGCCGTTATCGATGCTTTGTGGATTTGGAATGACTTTCTTTTGCCTTTGATTGTTGCAAAAGAGGGAACGATTCAGCTGGCTCAGATGCGTTTTAACGGACAGTTTATGAAAGAATACGGCCCGATGTGTGCCAGTTTGACTATTTCTTCTATTCCGATTATTGCATTCTACCTTGCACTGCAGAAATATATCATCAAAGGAATTGCGGCTGGTGCTGTAAAAGGTTAAACTTATACCCGTCTTGGTAAAAGGCGGGTTTTTATTTATGAATAATATTAAAATATTTTTAGAATTATTTTCAGTTTTTTTTAGAACCGGATTGTTTACTTTTGGAGGCGGTTATGCAATGCTACCAGCCTTGCAAAAGGAACTGGTTGACCAAAAAAAATGGATTACCGAAGAAGAACTTGTAGATTATTTTGCCATCGGTCAGTCTACACCTGGAATTATTGCAGTTAATGTTGCTACTTTTGTAGGTTATAAGCTAGCGGGAATTGTAGGAGCTATTTTTGCCACAATTGCAATAGTTTTGCCTTCTCTTATTATTATTTCTGTTTTATCTAAACTTATTTCATCTGTTGAGGATTATCCCTGGGCACAGAGTATGCTTAAAGGAATTAACGTTTCTGTTGCAGCCTTGCTTACAGATACTTCTATTAATTTTGCTAAAAAAATTGTAAAGAATGTTTTTTCGGTTATTGTAGCAATAATTTCGTTTTCACTTGTTTATTTTTTGAAGGTTCCGACTTTTGCAATAATTCTTGCTGCGGCTTTAGTTGGAGAAGTTATTTATTTTATTCAGAAAAAGAAGGTCGTAAATGAATAACGTGTCTCTTTTAGAATTGTTTGGAATTTTCTTCTATATCGGCCTTTTTACAATCGGGGGAGGGCTTGTTGCAATTACCCTGATGAAACAGACAATCGTGGATAGAGGGCTTATTTCTTCAGAGACCTTTTACAATATGGTTGCAATTTCGGAAAGTACCCCTGGACCGGTTGGTGTAAATATGGCTACCTACCTGGGAAATGAATTTTATGGGGTGCCGGGAGCAATTATAACAACTTTGGGAGAAATTCTTCCATCAATTATTTGTATTCTCCTGATAGCAAAATTTTTGACCAGATTTGCTGAAACCACTCCTGTAAAAGGGGCACTTTTTGGTATCCGTCCTGCTTCTATTGGACTTGTTCTTGTAGCAACCGTCCATATTCTTGTGATGAGTTTGATAAATATTCCGGAGGATATCAAATCACTTCTTACAAAAGAGGGAATAAACGGATTTTTTAACTGGCAGAATATTGCATTTTATTTTGTAATTTTATACATCAGAAGAAAAACTCACTGTCATCCTATCATTATGATTCTGTGCGGCGCCTTGTTTGGATATTTGTTTTTTTAATGGGAATATGGTAGAATTAAAGTTATGAAAGGTATTATTCTTGCCGGCGGTTCCGGTACTCGTTTATATCCAATTACAAAGGCTGTTTCAAAGCAGATTCTTCCACTTTATGACAAGCCTATGATTTATTATCCGCTCAGCGTTTTGATGCTTAGTGGAATCCGTGAAGTTTTGATTATTTCAACCCCTCGTGATATCGGCTGTTTTAAGGAACTGTTTGGAGACGGAAACTGGCTCGGAATGCATTTTGAATATGCAGTTCAGGATAAACCTAGAGGTCTAGCAGATGCATTTATCGTCGGAAAAGATTTTATAGAAAATGATGATGTTGCCCTTGTTCTTGGTGATAACATTTTCTACGGTCAGAGTTT
>JAFNQK010000260.1 GCA_017386165.1 Treponema sp. | reverse complement strand
GCCTTTAAGTCCTCATAGTCCTGTCCTTTTAGAAGGTTGTCTGCGTCTATCATGCTCTGATAGTAGCGGGTTCTTAGGGGAAGGGCTGGCTGTGGATACGACTGCATCTCTACGTCTATTATCTTGTCAGAGTCCTTAAGGTATACGTCCATGCGAACACCTTTGCTAGAAAAATATGGGGCAATTTTCTTTTCAATCTCCGGGTACTCAATATGCGACACTTTTATGTGTAAAAGACGCTCTACAAGTTCTGCGCACAAGGCAGGGTCCTTCATTACGGCTTGAAACATTCCGTCATCGGCAAAGGTAAGTTCGTCTACTGTTTTTCTGCGGTACAATTGTGTTTTCATTTAAACTCCTTACATATATATATGCTTTGGAATTCTAATTTGTGACACAAATGCGCAAATTTATTTACAAAATTGGATCTGAACAGAATTGCTTTCGGCGGCAGCTTTTACAAAAGGAACCCATCCACACGTCATCGAATTGCTTTGCGGCGGCACTAACAAAATCCTTGTCAGAGCTTAATACACCGGCTTCAAAATTGCGGGTATTATCGCCTTTCATGCCAAGCCCCGCACCGGTCAGGTTTGCAGAACCAACATAGGCTGCCTTTAAGTCAAAAACAATGATTTTAAAATGCACGCGCGGGCACAAGACTCTCTCCATGCCTTCAATGAGCACGGGGTACCTGTCAAAGTCTTTTCTAAAAGCAGGGCCCGGTTCCTTTGCATGAATCAGACGGATTTCCACACCGCACTTTACAAGATCCGACAGCGTCTCCAAAAGAGGTTTTGAAGAGCGGCCATCTTTTACATACAAATCCTTTATGTCCGCAGTCCCAATCCAAAGCAACTTTTTTACAGACTGAATGCGCTCAATCACTTCTGTATAATGCTCGCCGTTGGAAACAAAGCGGAACGAGGAAAACGATGATGTTGGCGCAAGAATATTTTTATTCAACATGGAAAGTACATACAGATTATACCATGTCTAGCGCAGCAGCTCAATAATACGAGGCTTGCAGCATCACAAGCTTTCTGCCATTGCCCTAATTTCGTTTTTCCAGTTCTGAACAAACCATTCAGGAGAAACTGGACGGGCATTGCTCCCCTGCGAAAGAACCCATTCAAAAATTTTAAGGCTCTGCGTTGAAGTAAAAGAAATTTGTGTCCGCCCTTCATCATCATAATCAGTAACTTTTTGATCATCAGCCCAGATACAACTTTTTACAAACTGTCTAGACTCATCAAAAAAATCAATTACAAATTCTTCAGCATTACCTTTTACAAAGGCGCCAAATTTTCCTCCGCCGCACCTCGAAGAAAAATCAAAATCTTCAGGAAGCTCAAAACTTTCTTTTGTTACCAAAAGATTTTTTATTCTGTTCAGCGCGAATATTCTTTCCGCATTGCGCTCCTCTGAAAAACCGAACACAAAACACACGCCGTCATCAAGAAGAATCTGATAGGGATGAACACGCCGATGGGTTGTCTCCGTATTCCATATTCCGTTGTAGTCAAATTCAATCACACGGTTTTCCCGCATAGCTTTTACAATTTCCGACCAGATTTTTTCATCAACTATAATTTTGGGTGCAGGAGGAATTGCAATCCTGTTTAGAAAAGTTGAATTTCCAGTGCTTTTTGAATCAGTCAAAAGATCAATTATCTTTTCAACCTCTTCGTAAACCGGTGTCCCCTCGTAACTGGACAAGAGCATTCTGGCGCAGGAAAGGGTCTGCATGTCTGCCGAAGAAATTCTGTTCAGCGGCATCTCGTAGTCTTCAAGATAATAATATCCGCGCTTTTTTGCATCGTATTCAATTGGTGCATTGAACCTGTATTTAAAGAAGTCAATATCTCGGTTAATGGTTGGAACACTAACTTCAAGATCATAGGCCAGTTGTTTGGCGTTAGGATAACATCCCGACTTAATTTTTTTGTGAATCTCGACAAGCCTTTCCAAAATAAGATGACGGTCACCATGCCTCATATATGTTTTTGCACTCATATCTTTCTCCTAAAAAAATAATTTCCACTCGGAATCATCAAAATCACAATAATGCAAGTCCTGCTCAAAAATTGTTTTTTCTTTGGGCAGATTAAAAAAAGATGCAACCTTCCGCAAATCCTTTTTCTTAACATTATTTCCGTGATAAACAAAGAAACTATTCGTGTCTGAACGATAGACAACCCTGCCCCGTGGTATGGAAAAATATTCATCCCTCAAAGGTTCATCCAATGCATTCAGTTTTCCTTCGCATCTAAGTTCCTCCCAATAATCCGCATGATCTTTTACGCCTGTAATCGCATCTCCGTAGCGCTCCCCCACATCCAGAGGAACCGCATGAAAGAAAATTATTTTGCCTTCGTAAAACCAAAATATTCCAACCTTTGGATTCATTTTTCACAGTTCCACTTTGCAACCTAAAAATAATTCTTCTATATTACAGCCAAGTTTTTTGGCCGCCATTGCAAAAATCTTCCCGCAGGTTCTTGCATCGTCAAGGGCGTTGTGTGCATCGTATACAATTCCGAATTGTTCTGCCAAAAAGGTGAGCCTGTGGCTTCCCAACTCCGTCCATGCTTTGCGTGCTATTTGAAGCGTACAGGCATAGTCCGCATTGGGCAGAGGCATACCAAAGTAGTCGCAGCAAGCGCGGATAACGCCCATATCGAACCGTGCGTTGTGAGCCACAAAATGTATTTTTTCTTCCCCTGATGATTTTAGGAAAGGTTCCACAACAGTCTGCCAGACTTCTGGAAAGAGAGGGCAGTTCCGAACATCACCATAACTAATTCCATGAATATCCGTAAAGTCCGGGCAAAAATACATCTTTGCAGGTTTGATGAGTGAATAAACGCTGTCTTTTTCCACACCGTCTACAAAACGCACCAGGCCAACAGAACAAGCGCTATTCTGATAAACATTTGCAGTTTCAAAATCTATTGCGTAATATGTCATTGCTTTACCTCACGAATATACTATAACACAGGTGGTCTATCAGTTAGTGATAGTTCAGAAAAAAAAATTATATTTTTTAAACAAGAATTCCCATTCTGAACAGGGGAACATATTTGCTTTCGGCATAATTTTCATAGCCCCAGTCGCTGTGCCAATGTCCAAAAAACCATTTTTTATATGAAATCATGGAATCGATTTTGTCATTAAAACAGACAGTAGAATCTTCCTGAAGCTTTGCCAAGTTTTCTTCATTCAAAAAATAAGAGTCGGTACAGGCAATACCTTTGGAAGTTCCTGTATGAGAAAGGACAAAATCAAATTCTCCGCCACCCTCTTTTATTTTTGAAAGGCATTTTTCTTTTTCGTCTTCGCTCCATTCTTCTTGCGACCACCAGGATTCATGCGGAAGCCTATAAGCCTTGTCATCACTTCTTGCACCGCCAAGAACCAAGATGCGCTTTTCTTCTATATTGTAAATTTCTCCGCGCCTTAGATAAAAAATATTATCGCTAACTTTTAATACTTCGCCACCAAACATTTTTACCTTGGGTAGTTTTTCTATCACGTCATAGTTGTCATGATTCCCCATCACCGCAAGAACTTTGAAAGGTTTTTGATTGTACCACTTAAGAAGATGCCTGTCCTCACCATCTGTCGGATGAATGCCATTTTCGTCAACAGGACAGTTATACCAAGGGACCCCAAAATCACCAAGAATTATAAGGTGAGTAATCTTAGCATAGTCCGCATTTTGCTCGGCACAGCAGAGCTTCATGTTTTTTGCAGAGACATTAGACCTATCTTCCATGTTGTGCGTGTCGCCAGTTATGTAAAGCATATAAAAACCTCCCGATTGATATTTGCTTACAATTATATCACACCATTCTATCATCCTACGACAGACAAAATATAAAAATTGGTACAAATGTATTGTTTTATGTAGTAATCTGCATAAAATTTTGCATTTTATATGCAGATTACTTGTTTTTATATGCATAAGTTTGACTATTCATTTTAGCTGAGGTATTAAAAAATAACTTCCAACATAATTATTCCTCCATTTTCTAATCAAAGATTACTTTTAAATCAGTACAGCCCTCATTCCAACCATAACCTTTCACCAAGGCATTCCACTGTTCTTCCGTACCGCTATAGTGGATTTTCTTGAGTGAGTGGCATCCACAAAAGGCATTTTTTCCTATTTCCGTCACGGACGCGGGGATATTGATTGAAGCGAGGTGCATGCAGTCAAAGAAAGCTTTATCATATATTTTTATTACACCATCGGGAACAACAATCGAAGAGAGAGACACACAGGCACAGAATGCATTTTCTTCGATTATCCGCACACTTTTAGGAATAGAAACTGATTCAAGAAATATGCACTGACTGAATGTAGAATCATGGATTTCCATAACTCCTTCGGGAATGCAGATTGATTTCAGTGACTTGCAGCCATTAAATGCAGCATCACCAATTTCTATTACATTATTTGGAATACTGACTGATAAAAGTGTC
>JAFNQK010000259.1 GCA_017386165.1 Treponema sp. | reverse complement strand
GTAGTTTCGTTAATCTGATGCATTGCATCAAGTACCTGCTGATTTCCTTCTGACTGCTCTTTCATTGCGTTCATAATAACATTTTCCTGTTCACGCACCGTCTGAGCCATATTGTAAATTACATCAAATTTTTTCTGTACATCTTTTGTATTTTCTGATACCTGCTGAATAGAAGAAGACAATGCTTTAAGGTTGGTATCAATTGCTTTTCCCTGATTGCTAGACTGTTCTGCAAGTTTTCTGATTTCATCTGCTACGACAGCAAATCCCTTTCCGGCTTCTCCCGCATGAGCAGACTCGATTGCGGCATTCATGGCTAAAAGGTTAGTCTGGCTTGCAATTGTCTGAATAATCGAGCTGGCTTCCATTAAAGCAACTGACTGATTTAAAATTTCGTCTGCCATTGTAACTGCACTCTGAACACTGTTTCTACCTTCATCAGATGCCGAACTAAGAGAATTTACTGCCATTGTATTTTTTTCAAGAATTGTTGTCATACTGCGGATATTTGCAACCATCTCGTCTACCGCTGCCGAAGAAGAATTAACGCTTTCTGACTGATTTTCAACGCTCTGATTTAGCTGTCTGATAGTTTCCATAATATGATTTGCAGAAGCATCAGCCTCCTCTACACCTGCAGCTTGAGATGTAATTTCCTGGTCTATTACATCTATTCCAGTTGTAATGTCGTTTACACTTTTAGCAGCTGATTCAAGATTCTTTGTAAGAACATTTGCCGTTTCTTTTGTTGTTCCGATAACATCCTTAAAACTTACCATAACCTCATTAGTTGTACTTGAAAAAGAGTTTAATTCATTTACAAGTTCTCCTAATTCACATCTCATAGTTAAAGGAATATGAGCAATCTGATAATTTCTGTCAGAAAGAGCTTTAGTAAGCTTTCTTACATGGTCAATATTTTCTTTTACAGTTTTGATAGTTAAATAAAAGTCTATAGTATCCATTACAACTGCCATTAAAGCAAAAGGCAGAATTCTAAGCATAAGCTCAAGATTAGAATTGTCTCTGTTTGCAGGAATAAATAGCATGCTTTCTACGATACAAGCTAGTCCAATCAAGCCAAAAATTGCTGTAACGATAATTCTGCTATTCAATCCCATAGTCTGATATTCTTTTTTATATGGAAGTTTATCAAGGCTTCCTTCGATGCTTACTAGGAAATTTATATAAGTAAATAATGAAAAGCAGAAACATATACCCATCATCAAAGTAACTTCGTATAACAGAGGACTTTGTCCCTGAAAAGCTACATATTCCAGACCACGCTGAAAATATCTCATACCATACATAAATGGAGCAATGATAGAATATAAAACAGGGAAAAAGATTGAAACTTTTTCAAAAATATTTACCATTTTGTTTGCAGCATTTATTGATTCTGGAGAATCATCAAAAGAATACATTCTCTTTGTAAAAACTTTATATGTAATAATTGGAGTTGCTACCTGAAATAGAAGTAAAATATAAATTACAGGATCTGCTAATGTTATATTAAACTCATTCTGAGTTAATGCCCCCATACCTCTTGCAATAAAACCATATAACAAAGAAGGAATTAAGTAAGTAAGCATTAACATTACAAATGTTCTTTTAGGAAATTTAATTTTTTCATTGTTCATAATTGTATGCACCTCTATATATAATTGTACATTATATTTCTTAAATTACAAAGTCCAAAATATAAATCTCTTGGTAATCATACATCTGGTACTGCCACCCCTGATCAGAATGAAGAATGAGATTTGTATCATCTGTTTTTTTCACATATATAGCAAACAAATTCTTGAAATTTAAGATTTTTGTTATAAAATTAATATTACTTTTTACTAGTTTTTGGAAGATTAAAATGAAATTTTCAAAATCTTTACAATTCAAATTTACATTAATTACCCTGCTTTCTATTTTTCTTGCATCTCTAAGCATTAGTATAGTCAGCACCTTATACTCTCGATCAACAGTTTCTAGCACCACTTATGACTTCCTAAACTCAATTACTGATTCTGCCTCGGGCAAAATCAAGGGTGAAACTGAACGCCAGTTTTTACTTCTTAAGGCTCTTGCAGAAACCGATTTTATGAAATCTAACACATTAACCCTTAGAGAAA
The DNA here is from genome assembly GCA_017386165.1 of Treponema sp. Classification (GTDB taxonomy): domain Bacteria; phylum Spirochaetota; class Spirochaetia; order Treponematales; family Treponemataceae; genus Treponema_D. Next base: position 1,250 of record JAFNQK010000259.1, on the reverse strand, counting down.
AGTGTACTCAACTTTCTCGAATCGCAAAAGTAGATCCATCATACGAAAATATTGGTTTTTATAATCTTTCTGGTGAAAGTTATACCGCAGCCGGCCAATACATCAAATTAGAAAGAGATTATATTAAAGGAGCTGCCGAAGGAAAATCCTTTATACTCGATCCAGCCATTAATCCAATTACGAATGTCTTATTCCAGATTTTTACTTATCCGGTTTACGATGCAAATAAAAACCCAATCGGTTGTATTGTTGCAAATATCTATGGAGAAACCCTCTCTCATCGTATTGAACAAATCAAGTTTGGTTCAGAAAAAGCAACCCTACAGGTAGTTAATCGGGACACCGGACTAACCGTTGCTTCTACAGTAATCCAGGAAGTTGAACGCGGCCAGAGCGTAAAAGAAGGATTAGCACTTACAGACGGTGTAGGTCCTGTTTTACAAGCATTATTAGACGGTAAAACCGGAAGTCAATTCTTTAAAGACACTAAATCAGAAAATCAGGAACTTTTAATTGGAGCCTACAGACCTATTCCTGGAACAAACTGGTCCGTTTTGTGTGTATGTCCTTATGTAGACTTTTATTCTTCATTAGGAAAAATGACTGTGACAAACACAATTACCCTTATTTCTGTTGTTATTATTGTTGGTTTAATCATGTTCTTTGTATGTAAAAAGGCATTTTCACCTCTTAAAAATGTTCAGACCGCAATTGAAGATATCGCCTCTGGAGACGCAGATTTAACTAAAAAACTTGATGCAAACTCAAATGACGAAGTTGGTGAAATCGTAAAGAGTTTTAACAACTTTACAGAAAACCTTAGAACAATCATTGGCCAAATTAAAGATTCTAAGAATTCCCTGGGAGTTGCAGGTTCTAACCTCAAGGCAAGCACAGAAGATACTTCTTCTTCTATTACAGAAATCATCGCCAACATAGAGTCTGTTCACAAACAGATAGACAATCAGTCAAATAGTGTTCATCAGACTGCGAGCGCCGTAAATGAAATAGCGTCAAATATAGAATCCCTTGAGCACATGATAGAAAACCAGAGTTCAGGCGTAACACAGGCCTCTGCTGCCGTAGAAGAAATGATTGGTAACATTCAATCAGTAAACAATTCTATGGAAAAAATGTCTGATTCATTTGTAGAATTAACACAAAACGCACAGATTGGTTCTACTATTCAGGCAGAAGTAAACGGCAAAATCGACCAGATTTCAGTTTTAAGCAATACTCTACAGGAAGCT
>JAFNQK010000022.1 GCA_017386165.1 Treponema sp. | reverse complement strand
TTTACGGCATTTATTTTTGAACTTGAATTGTCAGCGAACCAGCCGTTTATCTCGCGGTAAAATTCCTGAAAATCATCGCGGTCTTCCGATTCATAACCCCCGGCCCTTAAAATTTCAATCCAGTTTGAATGTCTTGAAACAAAAAAGAACTGATCCAGCTCATCAAGAAGAACAACCTTGGCCGCTTTTTTTATATCCGAAACAAAACGTTCATCCTTTAAAATCCTTTGGCACAAAGAATGAAGGGTTCCCACATACATTTCCGAAATGTCATAGGACTTACCGGTAATTGAAGATGCCAGAGAAAGAAGCTCCTGCAGTCCCTGCTTCAACTGCAATGCGGCCTTTTCGGTAAAAGTGGACAAAAAGATTTCACCGGGATTCACGTCGCAGACCGTTATCAGATGCAGGGTCCGCCATAACAGAACCCGTGTTTTCCCGGAGCCGGGGCCTGCCGTAAGCAACAGGGGACCGTCTATATGCTGTATTGCCCGTAACTGGTTTTCATTGGGCTTGAAGTGCTTCTGTTCAAACAGAGATGCAAGCAAATTTGAAGATTCCATGGTAAAATTATAGCACATAATGATAGAATTTTAAGTGCCAAACCAAAGTTTCTGTGCTATAATAAAATCAAATGGCACTTTTTAATCACAGAAAACTGAACTCAAAAAATCTCATGAAAAAAATTCTGGACAGGAACCCCAAGAAAAATTTCACAATCGAGCTGGAGAATCTGCTTTCTGATTATGAAAATTCTTTGGACTCGCTTTCCATAAGCAACATAAAAAATCTTGGCTCCAAATACAATGTTGATTTGGAAAAAGATTTTATTGAGGAACGGAAAGAGCTGCTGTTCAGGATGCTGGAAAAAGCGTTGGGCGACAATTGGCTTGATGATTCCGAATACAGACAGCTGAAGCATTTTTCAAACATTCTTGGACTGGACATTTCCATTTTGGAAAATGAGATTTCAAACAGGGGAACCGACATTTACAGAAAAAAACTTGCGGAAGTTTTCTCCGACAAATATGTTTCGCCCGAAGAAAAGGCACAGCTTGAGCAGCTGAAAATCAAACTGAAGATTGATGATGCGCTTGCCAAAAAACTTTATCGTGAGGCCGTCAAATCAACAATGGATTCATACACAAAACCGATATTCGAATCCGAAGTTTATTCCCCAGAAGATGAAAACCGAATTTTCGCAGCAGCAAAAAATCTGGGACTGTCACTTACTTTTCCACCGGAGATTCAAGGCAAACTTGCAAAATACAGGCAGAACTGGGAAATCCTGAACGGAAATCTCCCGGTACTGAAAACAGACATGCACCTTCAGTCCGGCGAAGTACTGCACCACGTTCAGCAGGTGGACTGGTTTGAAGAAAGAAAGGAGACCAGCCGGGTCAATTACTCAGGATATACATACAGCACAAAGTTAATCGGCAATTTAAAATGGAAGGCAGGAACAATAACGACCAACAAAATCTCACAGGATGTATGGAAGCTGATTGATTCCGGGCATTTGTTTTTGACCAGCAAGCGCATCATATTCAGCGGACAGCACGGCAACAAAGCCATTCCATTTTCAAAGGTGCTGCATTTTGAGCCATACGCCAACGGAATTCAAATCCAAAAAGATTCCGGAAAATCTCCTTTCCTGGGATTCAGCACTGATGTACCGGTCTTTGCCGCAATCTTGAATCAGCTTTTAGAGAGGAACTGAGATGACAGACCGGGAAGCCTACGACATTCTGGAATTGCAATACGGCGAACCGCCTGAGGCAATAAAAAAAGCCTACCGCAGACTGGCATTGAAATACCATCCCGACCGAAACAAAGGTTCCAAGGAAGCCGAAGAAAAATTCAAAAAAATCAACAACGCCTACGAATACCTGAGCGAATTCAATGAATACCCAGGCAAAGCCACCACCAACGCTTCACCACATCAAAGCCAGGATGCCAAAACCGCAGACACATCCGGCGCCCCCTTCGCCCACCATCACAACTACCATGAACGTTACAAGCACGGTGACTTTGAAAATCGTGAGTTTAAGAAACGGGCATAAAAATTCGACTCTTCCATAATTTGTGCATTCATTTGATATGCTTTGGCAGCTACTATGAACCTCAAGTTTAAAATTTTATTACTTCATGACAGTTTTCAGTTTGTCCGTCATGCTGAACTTGATTCAGCATCTTGCGTCTGATGATTATGGCGGCGAATACATTTATGGTTTTCATGTCAGAATCCTTGGGGTTTATTAAACTATCCTTTCTATTATTTTGGGAGAATAAACGCTTATATCGTCATTTTCTGTTGCATTAATGGCAGTGATTCCATCTTCAATAAACCTTGTAATGATTGCTTTAACAAGATAATAGTAATCTGCATGAAAACCGTCTTTAGGATTAAAAGAATTAGGAGCATATAAATCATTCAATTTTTTCTTCATGCTTTCCTTTGACACTAATTCCATCGATTGAATTTCCGCTTCCCATGGCAACAAGTGCTGGAATTTATATCCGTACTCATCCTTACATTCATTTATATCTGTATTTGTGAGCCTAAGATATTTTGCCTTTGCTGTTTCTTTGTGAATTGTATAAACCTTTCTGCTTTTGATTGCATAGAAGTAAAAATAAAAAGTTTGATTCTGTTTGGAATAAAAATCTTCCTTTGAAACAGGAATTAACTTATTTGTGATAAGAAAATTAAGGTATTCATTGCGGATGAAACCAATCATTTGATAATCATTTGAGGATTTTTCAGCGATAAACTCTTTTCCTTCCGAGGGTGTCGTTATAACCATATTCTCAAAATAAGTTGCACGGGATTTTCTGCTGGCCTCATTTGCTTTATAATCAATAATCTGCTTTACAAACTTTTTAATTTCTTCATGTCCCGCTTTTTCATTTCCTGGTCTTATTGCAAATGCTCCGACACCGGGAAGAATCTCATCATAAACAGAAGTCTGCTCGTTTCGCTTAGAGTTATTTTCATTACCAGGATACAGGACATAACTTCCCACAGTTCGGCGGATGGCATCGTTATAAGTGTGCATTTTCAACAAATCGCCACGCTTGTATGTATTAATGACTTCATCCGTTTTTTCCTGAATAATTGCCTCATTTACTTCTTTTGTGATTTGTTCTTCTGGCTTGGCAAGCAAATCATCAGATAATTCTTTCTTATCAGAATTTATGAATTGGGTTAAATCCTGAATCCTGTATTTTGCGTCAAAGTGGATTTAAGAAACCTCACCGGCTTTTATTGCATCAGCTTCTTTTTGATACTTTGAAGAAAAGATTGCCAGAGTGTAATCCGGGCGGAAAGGCCTTGAATAAGAACCCCAGTAAATTGAAGAACTGAACTGTGCAGGTGAAAAAGTCCTGTTGTAATAGAGATTTACCGTAAGATTTTCTTTTTCAAAAGTAAAACTTTGAAGAGAAGCATTTCCTTGCTGAAGAGAAATTGTAAGACCGTTGGCATCGTCTATAAATTGTTTGTACGGTTCCAAACCCGAGGTGTTTTTATCCTTTCCGGTAAGTTCATGAATTATTTTCCGCAGCTCAAAGAAAAGCCAGTACTCATATAAGAGGGCTGTATTTTTAGCCTCTCCAGTATAGGCATCATCTTTTCCCTTCCAATCCAACTTCAAGGCAAGGTCAATCATCGAGAATGCATTAAAAATCTGGCTGTATCCTTCCCGTTTTTCAAGAATCTGATTATTGACCGGCATTATTT
>JAFNQK010000258.1 GCA_017386165.1 Treponema sp. | reverse complement strand
TTTTGAACAATCCAAACAAAGCCGCCACTGAGGTCGAGAACATAAAATCCTGCTGGATAATAGAAAACCTTTCTGAAACCCAGTCAAACCGCGGAACAGCAAGATTAATAGCAGAAACTGGAACTGAATATCTAAACCAGTATCAGACAATTCTTAATGCAACTGGCGAAGAGTTCAAAACGGTTTTGCAGAAATATCTTACAGAAGATCCGCTATTACGAATCTACTCTAGCGATGCAAAGAAATAAAACCGTATTCATTTAAGAGATGATTTACGGTCAGGTCGTGTTCTTCCATGGGAATTGCTTTGGTTACACAGATTGTAAAGCACACCCCGCAGAGAACCTGCTTTTCATAGTTTAGGAGTCTGTGTAGAAAAGTGTCGTAATAGCCTTTTCCACGCCCCAGGCGGGCCCCTTCAAGATTAAAAACCAGTCCCGGAACACAGATAAAAGAATTCTCTGGCAGTGACGCTACATCAAGTATTGGGCAGGTCTCCGAAGGCTCTTTAATATGATAGGGATTGTCTTCTGTAAAACTTGTGTCAAAATCCTGTATCTGATAAAAATCCATTTGATTTCCGGATACCGCCATTCTCGGAATAAAAACCTTCTTTCCATCTTTTAAGGCCTGCTTCATAAGCGGGAGAATATCAAGTTCATCTTTCATTGGCATAAAACCGAGAAAGTATTCAGCGTTTTTGTATTCCTGACTTTCGGTAACAGATTTTAAGGCTGAAAGAGAAGCGGACTCCATCAGGGCAGAGTCTGCGCAGTATTCTTTTAAAGCGTCTTTGGCACGCTTACGAAGGAAACGCTTTTGTTCCAGAGGAGTATCAAAGTTATAGATGGTAGGGGTATGGCATGACATAAATTTCTTTTGCTCCGCACTGCTCGCAATTTTTTGCGCTCACTCTGGTTCAAAACCTGCAATTTATCTTCTCAAAAATAGTTCGACTATAAATAAAAAAAGCCTTCTCGTTTAGAGAAGGCTAGCGGCTGCTGCAGGTTTTGAACCTGCGACACATGGATTAACAGTCCATTGCTCTACCAGCTGAGCTAAGCAACCATTCATTCTTGCGAATGTGAATATAATATATATTTTTGGTGCAAAAGTGTCAACTGGTTAGAGTTATTTTTTTTACAAAATTTTCATTTTTTTTACTTTTCAAGGATAAATTCTACACGGCGGTTTTTCCAGTTGTTGTCCTTATCCTTAAAGTCTACAACGAGCTCAGAACCTCCACGGCCTTCTGCAGAAAGTCGGGATGCACTTACGCCCTGTTTTACAAGATAATCTTTTACAAACTGTGCACGTTTTTCAGAGAGAGGCTGCAATGCAGGACCCCACAATTTAGGATTATCAGTTGTTTCTTCGGCTTCGTTATCTGTAAGTCGGTTTGCGTGACCAACGATTGTAACCTTGTAATCCTTAAACTTATTAAGGATTTCTGCAATACGCTTAAGAACGACTTCGTTATTCTTTGCCTTATCAAGGTCGAGTCCTCCCTTTCCAACTTCGTTTACAGTCTTAAAGTCAGCATTGTCACTTCTAAAGATAATCGAAGGAACAGCCATCTTAAGAACATCGCCGTCACGGATAACAAGAACGTCAACGCTAATCTTTCCGTTTACAGTGCTTGTCATTCCAAGTGTATCAGTTACAGTAAATTCATATGGATAATCAGTTGCAGACTGAACTCTTTCTGCACGACCTTTTTTATTCTTCTGAACGTTGCTCAAACCATCCCAGATAATGCGTTCTGTAATAGAAGATTTTCCGCTTGTTGTCCAGAACGGCTTTCCGAGAGGGTCTTTAATTACAAATGACCAGTTCTTGATCATTGCCTTGCTTGAACCGCTCAACTTGATAAAGAGATCATCATCTGTACCGTCGTTATCAGGGCTAAAGTATTTAGGAGCTGTCTTGACGCTGAGCTGAGGAGGAACAGCTGTACAGATGAATGGACTAGAAACGGTGCTTACCTTATTTCCCTTCTTATAAACTACATTCAAAGTACCGGTAAAGGTTCCTTCACATACTGAGCCAGTAGAATCAAGGCCGTCCCACGTAATTGTTGCAGGGAGATTTGCACTGTCTTTGTTTGACCAGCCGCGAACGCTTGTTCCGTTTTCGCTGCGGATGTCAAAGTTCCAGCTCAAGATTCCTTCTGGAACACTTGTACTGATTTTGAATACCTGCTTGTCAAACTGGCCGTCACCATTAGGACTGATTCCTTCGTATTCAGCAGTTACATAAACCTTTGTATCTCTGCTGTCCAGGCTGATTCCAGAAATTGTTGACTTGAATGCATTTCCGGCTTTGTCAGTGCTGCTGATTTCCATTGAATAAGAACCGTTTGCAGCCTTGTTACCTGATTCATCAGAACCGTCCCATTCAAACATGTCTTTTCCGTTTGAGCGTATTTTGCCTTTCCAGGTATAAGTCTTAACAACTTTACCGCTGGCATTCTTAACTTCTGCTTTCCACAAATCTTCTGAACTGCAGTTAGAGATGCTTACAGGAACAGTATCCTGATTTCCGTCTCCGTCAGGGCTAAAGTCAACCCAAGGTGCTGTTGCGGCAAGAGAAGGAGCAACTGTATCAAGTTCAAAACCAGGAGTTGTAACTGTAGCACTAGAACCACTGATTGAATTAACTGTCAAAGTTGCAAAATATGTTCCATCAGAACAAATAATTCCACTTGAATTCTTGCCGTTCCATTCAAACCTGGCAGGAAGATTTCCGGCTTCTGTGAATGTACGCATGATATTATTCTTGGAATCCTTAATTTCAAGCTTATAGTTTGCAATTCCGTCAGCATCCTTTAATACAGGTGTAAAGGTAATTGTTTCCTTAATCTTATCACCGTTAGGACTAAAGGCTGTATCGCTCAAAGAAAGGAGAATCTTTGCTTCTTTTGTACTAAAGAGGAAAGGACTGTCGCTTGTAATAACACCAAGGTTACCTGCAAGGTCTGTTGCACGCAATTCAAAACGGTAATTACCGTCGGCAGCAAGTTTTCCATGTGAATCAAAACCGTTCCAGATTACATTTTCTGGAGGGAACTGTCCAAAATCCCAGGTTCTTACAATATTATCAGCTTTGCCGTCTTCGTAGATGATACCTGTCCAGGCTGGAACAGGAGCATACTTTCCAGAAACATCTGTAAGCATTGAAATTGTAAGGTTACGCTTTGCTCCGCCACCAAAAGATTTGTCAGAAAGAATAATCTGAGCTCCAGGTTTTGTTGTATCAAGCACAAATTCAGGGGAATTTACCTTTGCAGGTTCATAACCGTTCAAATAAGCAGCTGAAACTACTGCCTTATATTTTCCCTGTGGAAGTTTTGCGCCATTTTCAGCCTTGCCGTCAAATACAATCTGGCTTGGAGGATTCTGACCGTTATCACTCTTATAAGAACGATAAATCTTTCCATCAGAACCAACAACATCAACAGCCCAGCTGGTAAGTTTATTTCCGCTTGATGCTTCAGGAACAGGAATCTTAACTGCAAAAGTAACAGTTGAAATCTTGCTTTCTGTATCAGGAGAAAAATACTTGCTTCCAATAATTGAAATAGAAGTAACAGGCTTTTCTGCGGAATAAATGATATTTGTTATACCAGCCTGATTTGATTTATTTCCGGCGCGGTCTGTAGCGGTAAGTTCATAAGAATAAACACCGTCACGAACAAATTTACCTTCATCGTCTTTTCCATTCCATTTGAAAGATTCAGGTTCACTGTCTTCCCAAGTAAAGGTTCTTACAACTTCGCCAACAGAGTTCTTAAAGCGGCCATACCATTTATCTTCTTTTGAACCGCTCTGTGAAATCTTAAGATCTGATTTTGCACCTTCACCAAAGATTTTGTCTGCAAGAGAACCTACATCAGCCCCAGGTGCCTTTGTATCGATTACAACAGGATAATTTGCTGTACATCCAGTATTTCCATTGTCATCTGTAGCAGTAAAATAGTAATAATAAAGTCCGTCGGGAGCAGTTTCACCGTTATCCATTACTCCGTTCCAGGTAACAGAAGCTGGAATTTCAACACCTTCTTTTGGAGTTACAAGCTGCTTGAAAAATGATTTAAAACCAATTTTTTCAGGGAGAGCAACCTTGTTACCGATTGTACGAATTTCATTTCCGTTTACATCAACGATTACCAGAGACCATGCCATAATCATACGCTTGTCAGTAATCTTTAATGGAATAACAAGTTCATCTTGAACACCATCGTTATTTGGAGAAATATATCTTACTCTTTTTTCTGCCATCATAAGTGACGGACAGAGAAGCAAAAAAGCTGTAAAAGCAGTTAAAAAGTTTCTTTTCATCATAGTCCCATCACCTCTTCATCGTCATCCCACAATTTGATTACAGGAGGAACAGTATCTTTCTGGCCAAGCTTAATTCTAACACCACCGGAAATAGCCTGTAGTGTTTCATACTTCTGCTGCCATGCCCCGGAAACGATCATTTCACTCTTATCCCAGCTGTGACTCTTGAGATATTCATTATTTGTAGCATTGAAATTGAACTTTACACTCAAACCAACAGAAGGTAAAAAGTTTGTATGTCCGTTTACAACTTCTGAGATATCAAAGTTTTCTGCAACCTTGATGTATACGATGTCCTTGATACCAAACTGAAGACCTGCATCCAATATAAGATTCTGGAAAGCAGGAACAGTGACATCAAAAGAAGCACCAATCTTAAAACCACGAACATCCATCAAAAGTGAAGCAACACCGGTTTTTAATGTTGCAATACAAGGATACAAATCGCTCAAAGCAGAATCATAAAGCCCCGGCAGCATAGATGAACTGTAATTCTTACCAAGGTTTAATACAGAAACACCGATACGGGTATCTTTTAAGAAACCAAGACGAGGTATTCTATAGAGAAAACCTACATCAGCACCGAGAGCCCAGTCAAATTCTGGACTGCACAAGAAACCCGTATAAAGGTTAAGACCTACACTGATTCTTTCTGTAACACTCTTTGAAAGACCTGTTCTAAAATTAATTGTATTACCAATGTTCATTTCATCTGCATTACAGAAATCTCCATTGAGTAAACCTGTAACGGTAAACATTTTTAATGGAATCAAAATTCCTGTATCAAAACAAGGATTAAAAACACTTGTCTGAGGAACAGTGGAAATCAGGGCAGAAAAATCTGCATTCATCTGAGTACGGTCTTCCATTGCAGGAAGAGCAGGATTGAACGCGATTGAATCTGGTCCCGGAGCAAAAATTGCTCCACCACATGCAGAATTACCTCCAGAAAGCTGATCCGGATTACTGATTAAAAATAAACTTTGCCCTCCAACAGGCGGATTGTAGGCAAAAACCATTGTGGCACAAAAAACAGCAGCCACCGTTGAAATAATTTTTTTCATTTTCTCACCTCACGGTCAAACCGTAAAATTAGTCTTTTAAAATATAAAGCATTGTTAGTTTTTATTCTATATTTGTTCTTCTTGACTATTTTTTTTCTTACATTAAAATTATATTTATGGCAGATAATTCATCAGGTAACTTTTTTTCAAATTTGTTTTCATCTTTATTCGGAAGTAATAATCCAGATGCCGACAAAAAGAGACAGTTAAAAAATCTTTCAAAGAAATACAGCAAAAGCAAATACAATAAATTCTATAAAAACATGGGAAACGAAATGCTTCCTGCTTTTGCGAAATTATTTTATGACTTGTACAAGGCTGTTTATCCTGCTCAGACAATGTTCCATGCTGTTCAAAATCCAAACATGTTTAAGAGCCTTTTGATTCATGCTTCAATTCCTGAAAATATCCAGCAAATTGAAGACAGCCTCACAGAACAGAAAATCAATGAAATGGCAACAAAAATTCCTCTTGCAAACCTAAAGCAGCAGGTAAACGAACGCATTTCAACATATTCTGATTTCTTTACTCTCGACCGTATTACTGAAATCGACAACCTGAACAAGCAACTGTCTGCCTTCCAGGCCTTTTGTACCTACGACTTTTATTTTGTTCTCAAAAAATTTGATAAAACCCTCCACGAAGGAGATTTTTCTACAACACCACACTTTGAAAAAGTAAATGCAGAATACCTTTTGGACGACCTCAAGGATTTTATCTCAATTGCATGGTCAATTCCTTTTGATTCTGATTGGACCAATCTTTTCAAGATTCTCAAGAGTTACAAGGGTGTAGAACCAATTTCCCTCGGTTTATGGAAGCGTATTGTTGCAAAACTTCAGTCAATCCGCCTTTCAGAATCCCTTGATTTGATTGTCAAACTGATTTCTTCGAATCCAACTGTTATCGTTGAAGTTCCTAGTTTGACTTCTAATATCGTTGAACCATACATCGAAAAAATCAAGAACGAAACTGAAAATTGTCTCTACAATCTTTTAGCAAAAGAACAGGAATCAAAAACCAACGACTTAGTTTCACAGCTTTTTGGAGAAGCAGAGCTTGTTCCTTTAAGAAACTATACTACAGTTCTTAATTCTACTTTTGAGCGCAAGGGAATCGAAATCTTCTCTCACACGCAGGCTCTCAGTTACTTAAAAGCCTTTATCATCGAAGTCGTTAAAAAAGATATTCACGAATATTATGATATCGTAATCGTTCGCGGACAGTGGGATTCCCAGGGCTTGTGCGCACCTTTCAACGAAGGCTACAACCACCTGCTTTCTCAGTTTGATTTGATTTCTGCTTTTGATGCGTCTCTTGCAGAAGATGTAGGAACAGGTCTCAAAATCAAAACCCTTCTTCCAAAAACAGAACGGGATAACAGTGCAAAAAACATTATCAACCGTCTTGTTTCAGAAGCAAATGAACGGGCATACGGATTTATTTCGGATTGTACAAAAGATGTTATTGCTATCGGTAAAATCATCAAGGCTATCGTAGAAGACAGTGCAAAGTCTAAGCCTACATTGATTTCTAACTGGAAGGATTTGGATCACTATTGTGAAATCCCAATCAGAGATTTCAGCATCAGCATCTACAAAAAGATTTATCTCTTTACCAATTTGATGAAAACCTGTTTGCAGAACGCTGAATAAACTGATTAATAAGTTAATAGATTATTTCAGAACAGAATCTACGAGTTTTTTAAATTCCTCATCAATATGAACATTTGATGTAGCAAGATTGTCAGTAATATGGAATACTCCATCATCACCAAGAACAATTGCTTCTGGGCATAATTCTGTTACATTGTTATCATTTGCGGCAAAAGTTGTAAACATAAAACCATCCTCTTGAACTGGTTCCAGATCAGAAACATCATCTAAACTCTCTTTCTCAGCTTCTTCTGCATCTCCAGTTTCAATATTTTGAGTCTCTTCAGATTTATATTCTTCTGTGAACATAAAGTCGCCCGGAGCAGAAATAAAAAAGTCATCCGCAACGCTATCATCACAGTCCTGAATATCAGTTGGTAAATGAATTTCTGCATTTATACCGATTACAAGAGGTTCTGTTCCTTCAAAACGACGAACATCTCGGTAAGTCAGAACTTCTTCTTTTAATGCAGCTTCATCTATAGCCTTATCAATATTTTTGTCTTCGGCTTCTTCAATTTCTTCGAGCCCTTCTGCAGGCTCTGCATCCTCGACCTCTTCTCCATCCTCGAGGGCTGCTGCATCTTCTGCTTCCTTGCCGTCTTCAAGTTCCTCGGCTGGCTCTACTTCTTCGATATCTTCAGCATCATCAATGTTTTCTGCTACCTCAAGGTCTTCTACTTCTTCAATCTCTTCTACGGCCTCTGCATCGTCAAGGGATTCAACCTCTTCAAGATCCTCTGCATCATCTGCAGCGTCGACTTCTTCGAGAGCTTCAACCTCACTGACTTCTTCCAAATCTTCGACAGGTTCTACTTCTTCTACCTCACCAAGCTCTTCAACGGCTTCAACTTCCTCTACATCTTCTAAATCGTCTACAGCCTCAGCTTCTTCAAGGTCTTCTAACTCTTCAACAGGTTCTACATCTTCAAGTTCATCTACTGCTTCAACCTCATCCAGATCTCCTACTGGCTCAACTTCTTCAAGCTCGTCTACAGAATCAACTTCTTCTAATTCATCAACAGCTTCTACATCTTCAAGTTCTTCGACTTCTTCTGACTTTAGAGCCGCAACCTTTGGTACAGGAGTCTTCTTTTCCTGCTTCTGAACAGGAGCCGCAACCGCATTTACCGCCTGAACCTTGAGTTTTCCGCTTGAGACAATTTCTTCAAACATCTGGCGGATTTCTGCCATGTCATCTTTAGAAAGTCCCGATGCTTCCGAAGTTTCAGAACCTTTTAAAACGTTTATAATATCAAGCCAGCTTTGGTTCAGCATAAAATCAAGCTGCTTGCGATATTTCTTTCCACGGGAACCAAGACTCTTTTTAACCTTCTGGCTCAAATCATCTTTCTGAAGTTCAATAAGTGAAGCAACCTTCTTTTTGCTGTAATCCTTTTCAAAATAATCATTTAAAAGAGAAAGCTGAATCTTCTTGATTCTATTGCTGATTACAACATCATCATCTTTTCTTACACTGAAAATCAAAAGTAAAATCAAATTTACTGTAATAAATGCTGCAATAAATAGAAGAATCCGTACATAAACCGGCATCACAAGCATATCAAGGGAATAAAGCCCGCTTACATAAAGAAATTCTTTCTGCTCACTTGTAAGAACATTCCAGCTTACAACAGATTTTTCGGTATTTTCGAGAGAAGAGTCTTTTCCAGCTGTAATCCCTGAGAGAGGAACAGCATTTTCAGAAACTACAATTTCTTCCGGAGTAAATGCAGCTTTTTCCCAATGCTTAACAATCTGCTCTGCAAGGATTTTCTGACCGGACTTAGGCATTCCAAAAACAAGGCCGCCTTTTTTTCCATCTGCAGAACTTACAAGCGTTATTTTTTCCCCAAGAGAAACAAAATGCTCCTGAACAAGTTCATTCACAAGTTCGTAAATGTCGAGATAGAATATAAAACTGTATCCGGCATTCTGATAATAGAACGGATAAGAAATTATTATTCTCTGTTCGCTGCCGTCATAAACGATTTTATAGCCTTTTTCCTTTTCTTCCTCGGTTGTTACAAAGGCACTTACAAGGGAATAATCGAGTTCATTATTATTTGAAATAGTTTTTAAAGCCGGATAATTTGAATAAATTCTGTTTGAGCCTTCTTTTCTGCTGTCATTCTTAAAAGTACTGTAATGAAGACGCTTTCCGTTCTGATCTACAAGACGAATTCCCTGGATAGCCTCTGTACCAGAACAAAGAGTCTCGTATGCGCGCAAAGCCTCTTCCGATGGTTCCTTCTGCAAAAGTGAAACAAGAGCCTCATTTGAAAGATAGCCTTTTTCGCTTTCAGGGCTTAATAAAGTGAGAATATTTGAGATGTAAGCATTACTGCAATTTGATACAGAATCAAGTTTCTTGCGGATTACATTAATTCGAGCCGGTTCATAAAGGCTGTTTTCAATTATAGAAAACACTCCCAGGGAACTTGCGACGATTAGCCCCGCAAAAACCAGAATTGTAAGTAAAAAACTAAATGCAGTTTTAATTCCAGTCTTCACCACGTCTTTTATCGGCATTTTTTTGTCTTTTCGATAGTATTTTTTTCTTTTACAAAACGATATACTCAAAATATGATTAAACTAGTCGCTTTTTTAGGAAATTACGGAAACGAATACAAAAATACACGCCATAATGTTGCCTGGAAATTTGCAGATTCCCTTCCATTTGCAGATAAACTCTACTGGCAGAGCAAATTCAAAGGAAATTACGCAGTAATCGAACCGGAAAAGCTTGCAGAATGGTGTGCTCAGACCGGTATTCTCGCAAAAAAAGACGGTTCCCCGGTTATAATCCCAGAAGAAATGCCTTCTCACATTTATTTCTTAAAGCCAGAAACCTACATGAATCTTAGCGGAGAAAGCATCATCGAAATTGCAAACTTTTATAAAATCAAGCCGGAAGAAACCCTGGTTGTCCACGACGAGCTTGAACTGCCAGTTGGAACAGTAAGCTTTAAGTGGAGCGGCGGCCTTGGAGGCCACAACGGCTTAAGATCCACAAAACAAGTCTTTGGAACAGCCGATTTCTGGAGATTAAGATTCGGCCTTACAAAGCCAAATGACAAGGATATCGCCTCATATGTTTTGGGCAAATTTACCCAGGACCAGGAAATAATTTTAAGCCAGATTTTCCCACAGGTTCATCCCCTCTTTGCCAAGGTACTCTTTAGCAAAGATCCTTCTAAATTCTTACAGGAATGGAACAAAAAGAAATTAGCCGCTGAATAGGATTTTAAAAGATGATAAAAGAAACCCCGGATTTAACTAAAAGAGATCAAGCCGTAAAAGCTTTTGAAAGATTTTTAGAAACAATACAAACCCTCAGAGCGCCAGGCGGATGTCCCTGGGACCGAGAACAAACCCCTCTTTCCATGAGAAGAGACCTGATTGAAGAAACCTTTGAAGCCGTAGACGCAATTTCACAGCAGGATTCTGACCACGCAAAAGAAGAGCTTGGAGACGTTCTTCTCAATACCATGATGATTGCCTACATGCATGAACAGGAAGACAAATTTGCAATTGCAGATTCAATCAACGAACTTACGGACAAACTTATCCGCCGCCATCCTCATGTATGGCCGCAAAGCGAAGGCTCTTCACAAGTTAAAGGACAGGTAAAAAACGCAGAAGAAGTTTTAAATCAGTGGGACCGAATTAAACAGAATGTTGAAGGAAGGACCGGCTCTTCAATTCTCGATGAAGTCCCTCAAGGATTTCCACCACTCTTAAAAGCATATAAATTTCAGAAAAAGGCCGCTAAAAAGGGATTTGACTGGAACCAGCTTGAACCTGTAATTGATAAGGTAAAAGAAGAACTCCAGGAAGTTCAGCAGGCTCATGCAGATTTAGTTCAAATCAACTCTGAAAACAAAGAACCTTTTACCTTAAAATCGACTCCAGAAATCGACAAGGCACAGCTCCATGTAGAAGAAGAAATCGGAGACCTTCTTTTTGCAGTTGTAAACTATGCCCGCAAGCTTGGAGTTGACCCGGAAACCGCCTTAAACAGAACAAATCAAAAATTCTACAACCGCTTTACCTATGTAGAAAAGCAGATGCAGGAAAACAACATCCCCATGGATATCGAGCACCTGGCACAGGAAGACGAATTCTGGAATCAGGCAAAAAAACTAGGTTTATAGCCATATTCAAAGCAAATAAAATTGAAAACAGTGATTTATTTTGCTATATTTATATTAAGGGTTTTAAGGTTCTTTCTTAAAACCTCATTAACAATAATTTTAGGAAACCAAATTGAAAGAAATCCGATTTGAAGAAAAAGATGCAAAAGCTAAAGCTCCAGAAGTTCAAGATCCTTTAGCAGAAAAATTCATGAAAACACGCCAGATTCTTCTTTCTGGTGAAATCAACAAAGATTTAGCAGAAAAAATTGTACGCCAGCTTTTAGTTTTAGAAGCAGATGACAACGAAAAACCTATCTATATGTACATCGATTCTCCTGGAGGAGATGTTGATGCAGGTTTTGCAATTTTTGATATGATTCGTTTTATCAAAGCTCCAGTAATTCTTATTGGTATGGGTCTTATCGCTAGTGCAGCAGCTCTCATTCTTCTTGCAGTAGACAAGGAAAACCGCGTGGCACTTCCAAACAGCCGCTACCTCATTCACCAGCCTTCTAGCGGAATGAAAGGTGTCGCAACTGATATCGAAATCCATGCAAAAGAAATGGAAAAAACAAAGGCTCTTTTGAACAAGATTATCGCTGACCAGACAGGAAAATCTGTAGAACAGGTAACAAAAGATACAGAACGCGACTATTGGCTTGATTCAAACGAAGCTATTGAATACGGTCTGGTTTCTAGAATCGTTTATAAGAGACAGGATTTAGAAAAATAAACTATGACATTTTCTTTGACAGAATCCCTTTTAGACGAAATTCTAAAAGCTCTTGAAAATCAGAATCAAGTTTTCCTTGTTGATGCAAAGAATCAGAACCTGGTTTCTGCGGATGATGTCAAAGACGATAAAGAAAACTATTACAAATTACCAGAATGGAACAGCGCAAACGGATTTGAGTTAAGGGAAGATTTTGTAAGCACTTTGCATTCTCCGATTGCTAAAGATGAACTGCAGCGCATTTTGCATTCAGGAAGGGGGGTATTTAAAAGTTTTAAGATTACTCTAAAAGAGTATCCGGAAGTTGAAAAATTATGGCATCAGTATAAATACAAAAAGATGCAGCATTACATCAACGACTGGTATAACGGCTTGCGTGAAATCTGGGGTTTAGAAACACTTGATGAGGAACCTGAAGATAATGAGGACCTTATCAAAAACGACTTCATATTTCTTGATTATAGTTCAGAGAATTATTTTGAATTAATCAAACATTTTACAAACGCAGCCTCAGGCGATTTTAACAACCAGATTCCAGAAGAGGTACAGGAAG
This sequence comes from Treponema sp., assembly GCA_017386165.1. GTDB lineage: Bacteria > Spirochaetota > Spirochaetia > Treponematales > Treponemataceae > Treponema_D. Next base: position 3,046 of record JAFNQK010000258.1, on the reverse strand, counting down.
CATTTTTTGAATTATGGCAACAGCAGTTTGAGCGAGCATCTAAAAGCAATCAAACCGGTATTATCTGTCGTACCCAATCAGAAGAATTTGCAGGTTGTATAACTGCAGCGCCCATTTCAAACAGAAACGATAAAATTTTTCTATTAACAAGTTTTTTCGTTTCTCCAAAATTCAGAGGTCTTGGCATTGGAACACAACTTCTTTCCATGTATCTAAATGCTTTGAAAGATCAAAAAAAACAATGGATTTTGCTAACAAACACAATTGTACCGGAGTCACTGGAACCTTTATTAGTTCGATCAGGATTTGAAAAAACAGGCTCTGGATTTGCAGCAAAAATCCAAAATATTTAAGAGGTTTTATATGTATAATCGTAATCAGGATGTAAATTTAGACAATGTCGCAGCATTTCTTCAGGAAACAGTAGAAAAAATTAAAACATCAGAAAATCCAGATGTTCTTACAGATCTCAAAAAAGTTTTCAAAAAGAATGTTCCACTCACACTCCGCTCATATGTAGCAGCATATCTTATTAAAGAATCTGTAAAACATTATCACCCTTCATATAGAAATCAGCGCCGCGACTTCCGCGACAATAAAGCAAAATCATATACAGAACGCCCAGCTCGCGAACGCAAGTTTAACACAGAAGAACGCCCTGCACAGGAAGAACGTCAGCCTCGTCCACGCGTACAGATTGATCCAAGCATGGCAGCAACAATCTTTATCAGCATCGGACGCAACCGCCGTGTATTTCCACGCGACCTCGTAGGCCTTTTAGTAAGCGTAGCTGGTCTCGATCGCGACAGAATCGGTGACATCCGTGTTCTTGCAAACTATTCATTTGTTCAGCTCTTTACAGAAGATTCAGAAAAGGCAATCAACGCACTTAACGGCTACGATTACAGAGGCCGCAAGCTCGTTGTAAGCTACAGCCACCAGAAAGAAGATGGTTCAGAAAGCATAGAAGACGAAACAATCGCTCAGGATGCAGAAGACAGAGCAGCATACGAAGCAGCAACAAAAGCAGCTCAGAACGAACCATTTTCTTCTGTAAGTTTGCCACAGTCAGAAGAACAGCCAGCTTCTGAAGATTTAATCTAATTTAAATCTTTTTAAGATATAATTAAGGTTGTCCTTTTTTGGACAACCTTATTTTTTTCGGAGGAATTTACAAGTGAATATCACCAAACTTATAACTGGCCCATTTTCCATTAATACATGGATCGTTCCCTTTTATCAGAATAAAGTCCTTATCATAGATCCCGCAGCCTGTGATTTAACTCACGATCAGAATAAAATCACTTATTATCTGGAACAGAACAATCTCGAACCAACTGCGATTTTATTAACTCACGGACATTTTGATCACATTCCAGGAACAAAAATCTTAAAAGAAAAGTACCCTGACCTTCCAATAATATGCCATAAAGCAGATGCAGAAATCGCAGGTTCCCAAGCCCCTTCTCATCAGGCACAAGCCCTTAGCCTTATGGGACTTGAAATGCTGATTCCCGCTATAACAGATCTCCCTGACTGCGATATAACCTATTCAAACGACTGCACCCTTGATACCCTTTTACAGGATTTTATAAAAGATCCGATGCAAGATCTTCTTTCCTCTCTAAAAAAATGGCAGATTTTATGCACTCCGGGCCACACTCCGGGCTCAGTCTGCATTTATAATAAAACTGAAAACATTCTTTTTTCCGGAGACACAATCTTTTATCACAGCTACGGAAGAACCGATTTACCCGGCGGTAGCGAAGCCACAATCAAACACTCTCTAAACATGCTTTATTCTACCCTTTCTCCAGATACAAAGGTATATCCAGGCCATGACCTTTCAGGTTTTGCGCTTGAAGAAAATCTTTAAATTGCTTATTATTTTTTTTAGGAATATGAATAAATTTTCTTCTACAGTTTTATTTGCACTTTTCTCATTTGTTTTGTTCTCTTGTGGCAAAAACGAAACCTTTTCTCCATTAAAAGACGGATTAATTTCCCTTTATGAAGCAGGAGAAGATTCCAAATATCTAAAAGAACCTGTACAGCAATGGCATACAGAAAACGCCTGCATTTGCGTTGTTTACGGATACGGCTACAATGACCAGAATTTCGTTTCAAAAATGAACGAACAGCTCTATTCAAAATACGGAAATTATGAAGACGGTGGATTTATTCTTTCTTATGTATATCCAGATGATTTTAAAAGAGGAACAAAAAGCTATATAACCCTTTTGGACAGCTACATCAATGACAATAATCTAAAAGGTCTCATTCTCTTAGGTGCCCCAGAAGGAACTTACAAATCCATCGCCCGAATGCAGGATTCCCGGGACGGCAAAATGGGATTCCCGGTTATTTCTATTTTCAGTCAGGACGATGTTGTTGCAATGGAAGACTCAGCAGACTTTGTTCTGGACAAATCTCAAAAATCCGAAATTAACGGTCTCGTAGCCGAAACTGACCAGGAATACGACGAATCGATTACAGAAATCATTGACACCTGTGCCTGGTACTGCCGAATTTCAGAGTCTTCTTTTGAAAAGAATGCTAAACTCTATGAAATCGTTAAAAAAATAGCAAAAAATAGAAAAGTAGGTAGATACACAGATACTGAAACAGGACTTGTTTCAATAAACCATTTTGTTTTGGAGTAGACCGTTGAAAACTCTGGAACAGATTTGTGACGGCATTTTGGCAAAACCAAAAGCCCTTGATTCTCTTGCAAACAAAGAAACAGCCCGATTATTGTGTATTTCTGATTCTCACGGTGATAAAACTATTGTTTCTGATATTATTCGTAAATTTGGACCGGAAACAGATGCACTGATTTTTACCGGGGATGGAATTACAGATTTAATGTCATTCATCGAAAAAAGCTGTCATTTCAAAGAAATTAATAAAGCTCTTCCACCAGTAATTGCCTATGTTCGCGGCAATAATGACTACAGCTTGATACAGACTGATTTTTCTAAGAGTCTTTTTGTTCCTAAAAAACTTATTATAAAAGTAGCAAACAGAACCATTCTTCTAACTCACG